>CAYYUS010000199.1:0-5575 GCA_964474925.1 uncultured Akkermansia sp.
CGAAAGAGTAAACCCTGATTACAAAACATTAGGCGCTTATTACTTTAATAATGACCTTGAGAATTTCACTCTTGCTCCATCAATTACTTTACTTAAAGGGAAACTAAACCTTTCATCCAACACAGGCTTACAACGCAACAATCTCGACAACTCTAAGCTCAACACAACTAAAAGATGGGTTGGATCATTTAACGCATCGTACAATCCAGATCAACACTGGAGTTTAACCGGAAGCTATAGTAACTTTAGCAGTTTCACAAAACAACGTCCACAAACCGATCCGTTTTATAGAAACACTTTAGATACTTTAAATTTTTATCAGTTATCGCAAAACGGAATGGCCAGTGTTAGTTATAATTTTGGTAAAACAAAATACAAACATAATGTAATGTTCACCGGTAATTATCAAGTTACCGGACAAGATCAAGGTGCAATTGCTGATCCCGGTGCTTTTGGCTCCGGTGCTGACATTAAATTACCAAGTACAGTAAGTAACTTAAATGTAGGATACACCATTCAATTCACTCAAAGCAAAACAGGAATCAACACTGCGATTAACTATAATAAAAGTGTTTTAACCGGATTCAATATTCTTTATTATGGTCCTAATGTAAATATAAGTCAAGTGCTTTATAAAAATCTACTTCGAATTACATTAGGAAGTTCGTATAATCAAATGATAACAAACAACGTAAAAACCAATGAAATATTTAATCATAGATTAGCGGTTAATTATAGTCCCAAATTAAAAAACGAAAAGATAGGGCGCTTTAATTTTTCATTGAGTGCTACAAATATTCAAAAATTGAAAACAATTGCTACTGCCAATGCGTTTAATGAATTCACTGGTAATTTAGCTTTAAGCTATAACTTCTAAAACAAAACAATATGAAAACAACAATCAAAGTAAGCACTACAGTATTAGTAATAACCCTAATGTTTTTTGCTTGCAAGAAAAAAGACGAAACCCCACCTCCTGCAACAACTACAACAACAGGCTCAACTCCTGTATTAAACACCATGACCGCAAAAGTGGATAATGTTGATTGGGCAATGGTAAATTCGCCGATTACGGGTGTTTTTATTTCTAAATCGGGATACTCGTATTCTTTTGGAGGTCAAAATTCATTAAGCAATCCCTTCACGTCAATTAATCTTGGAGTTATGCACGGAACAGGAACTTACACTATTGGAACTTCAGTTGGTGCTTTTGCCAGTTATAAAGATACCGCCAATGTATATTTTAATGCAAACACCGGCACCATTACAGTAACCCTAATGGATACGCTCCCACAAAACCAAGGAATATTAAATAAGTTTAAAGCCACGTTTAGTTTTATAACTAATACCGTAAGTGGAAAAAGCTATACAATAACTAACGGTTCTGTTGATTACGATAAAACGAGGTAATAAAGTAAATCACTCAGCTACCACCCTCGTGTTTAAAATTATTCTATTGATTATCATCCAATTATGGTTTTATTTTTGTTTTATTTTTGTTAGTGTATAAAATACACTTACATTTGTAGTGTCATTATGAACGAAGTTTCAAATACACAAAAAAATCAAAACATTACTGTAAGTATTGATAGTGTAATATTAGGATACACTAATCAAAGCTTAAACGTTTTGCTTATTAAAAGAGAACGCGAACCATTTAAAGGTAAATGGGCTATTCCCGGAGGTCTCCTTTCCAATACTTCAACAGCAGCTCAAGAAGCTAAACAAATTTTAAAAACCAAAGCAGGTGTAACTATTCACTTTCTTGAACAACTGTTTACATTCGACGAGGTAAAAAGGGATCCACGAAGCCGCACCATCTCCCTCACCTACTTTGCACTTATTAATCCTGATCACTATCAGATCTCAATTGATCATAAATCACACGACTCCCAATGGTTCAATTTAAATGATCTTCCACAATTAGCTTTTGATCATCTCAAAATAATTAAAACCGCCATCACTCGCCTTCAAGGAAAAATAGTTTACCAACCCATAGGCTTCGAATTACTATCAAACGAATTTACATTGTCAGAACTGCAAAATACTGGCAACTAATATTGTTGCAGCCACCGGAAAAAAGAAAACAGGCATGCGCAATCGTCAACCCGAACTTTACAAATTCAACGAAACTGAATATAATAAACTTTTAAAACACGGATTCAATTTTAAGATCGTTTAACTAAATACCATATACTATGAAAACAAATCCAATACTTCTGAAAGACGGCTACAAAGTTGGCCACAAATTTCAGTATCCAGATGGCACAACGCTTGTTTACTCTAACCTCACCCCACGTAAATCGCGCGATGGAGAGGCAGAGGGAATCATCTTCTTTGGTCTCCAATACTTTATTAAAGAATATCTACAAACACAATTCAATGATGATTTCTTTAAACAACCTAAGCAAAAAGTTCTTGATCATTATAAAAGACGTATTGATAATTATCTTGGCAAAGGTTCTATATCTTACGATCACATTGAGCAATTACATGATCTAGGTTATTTACCTGTTGAGATCAAAGCCGTAGCAGAGGGAAGCTTTGTTCCAATGAGAGTTCCTGTACTTACTATCAAAAACACAAAACCTGAATTCTTCTGGCTCACCAATATGCTCGAAACTATTATGAGTGCGATTTTATGGAAGCCTTCCACTTCGGCAACAACCTCTTTCAAATACTTAAAACAATTTACCGACTATGCTAAAGAAACTGTAGGAGATACTGGATTTGTTGCTTGGCAAGGACATGATTTTTCTTTCAGAGGAATGTCGGGTGTTGAAGACGCAGTTACAAGTGGTGCTGGGCATTTATTATCATTCACCGGCACCGATACAATTCCCGCCATTGATTTTCTTGAAACCTATTACAATGCTAATTGCGAAAAAGAATTAATTGGTGGCTCTGTTCCCGCAACCGAACATAGCGTAATGTGCATGGGAACACAAGATGACGAAATAGAAACATTTAAGCGTTTAATAACAAAAACATATCCTAATGGAATTGTTTCCATAGTATCTGATACCTGGGACTTTTGGCAAGTGATAACCGAGTTCTTGCCAAAATTAAAAAAAGATATTTTGGCACGCGATGGAAAAGTTGTAATAAGGCCAGATTCAGGTGATCCTATAAAAATAATTTGTGGCGATCCAGAAGCTGCAAAAGGAAGTCCTGAATACAAAGGCGCTATAGAATGTATGTGGGAAACATTTGGTGGAACTATTACTGAAAAGGGATTTAAACTATTAGACAGTCACATCGGCCTGATATATGGTGATAGCATTACACCTGGACGACAAAAAGCAATTCTTGAGTTTTTAAAACTAAAGGGTTTTGCAAGTTACAATGTAGTATTAGGTATCGGATCCTACACATACGAATATGTTACACGCGACACATTTGGGTTTGCTGTAAAAGCTACCTACGGTGAAGTAAACGGAGAAGGTCGCCCTATATTTAAAAACCCTAAAACCGATGATGGAACAAAAAAATCCGCAAAAGGATTATTGAGCTTGTACAGGGACGATAAAGGCGATCTAGCACTAAAAGATGAATGTACTTGGACTGAGGAAGCACAAGGCGAATTAGTTACTGTTTTTAAAGATGGCAAACTTACAGTAGACCAATCACTCGAAGAGATCAGAAATAGAGTTAAATCAATTTTAAAATAAATCTTATGCAAACATTAAATTTAATTGATCCCACTGCGTCCGACTTAAAATATGAGCTTATCAATTTTCCTGATTCGCAACCACACATCCGTCTCGATCAAAAAAGCATAAATGATAAACATTGTTGTATCGTTTCCAGATTTTCCAATTCCTCCGACTATTTTAGAATAGCCTTTGCAGTTGATGCATTGCGAAGAGCGAGTGTTACAGATCTAAAATTAAAGATCAGTTATCTAATGGGGGCACGCATGGACAGAGTAATGATCGAAGGCGAAGCATTAAGTATAAAGGTAATTGCGCAAACCATCAATTTACTTGGCTTTAATTCAGTTGACATCTTCGATCCGCATTCAGATGTAAGTAGCGCCGTGATAGATTTCGCTAACCCGATCTCTAATATTCAACTTGTAAAAAAGAGTATTGCACATTATCGTTCTCATCAAAAATTTGAAGGAGAAATTGTTTTAGTTTCTCCAGATGCGGGAGCTATGAAAAAAACTGCAAAAACAGGTGTCGCATTAGGAATAACCAACATTGTTGAATGTTCTAAAAAACGTAATCTTGCTGATGGCAAACTAAGTGGATTTAAAGTAAATATTGAAACACTTAAAGATAAAGTATGTTTTATAACAGACGATATTTGTGATGGTGGTGGAACTTTTGTTGGTGTTGCCGGAGAGTTAAAGAAATTAGGCGCATCAACTGTAGTACTCGTGGTTAGCCACGGAATTTTCAGTAAAGGTTATAAAATAGAGAATGTTGACCATGTTTATACCACTAATTCATACAGAGAACTTAATGACGTGCCAACAAATATTATTGCATTTAAAATGAATGAAGTTTGGTAAATGAAAGATCGTGATAAAATATTAGATACCATTCTTCAAGCCAACACTTACGTTGGTGCTTTTGAAGACCTCAGAACTTGGAAGGAAGAATACAAGCTGTACGTCAAACTCATTCATCCCGATGTTTGCAGCGATAGTCGGAGTACGGAAGCCTTGTTTAAACTTAATAAATTCAAAGAACAGTTAGAAAATGGCATAACTTTTACCGATGAAGCATGCACAATAACTTACAATTTAAATTCGTGTGAAGTTAGTGGGGAGGAAAAAGTAATAGAAAGAAACAGATCCAATTATCTAACTTTAATGATGCTAAAAGATGAGTCATCCAAACATTTTCAAAAGTACCTTCCGGAAAGTATGGATGTTGTCTCCAGAGAAAAATTGAAGTTAACTTTTACCACTCGAGCTATTCCTGTTTCATCCATAAACGAGCTTGAGCAAAAACACGTAAATTGGATCTTGAGTAGGTTACTTGAATTTTCTTGCTGGATAAATCAAAGTGGATTTTCTCATGCAGGCATAACCACCGATTCCATTTTTATAACGCCCGATGATCATGGAATAATTTGCACATCATTCTACCACTTAACACCTCTCGATCAACGTTTAAAAACTATTTCTGGTAAACATTCTACCTTCTACCCTTCTAATGTCGTTACCAACAAAACTGCATCATCAAATATAGATATGTCTTTGTGTAAAAAAATAGCTATTTGGTTATTAGGAGATAAGTCGGGTAATGGAACAAAATTAAGAGGCATTGTTGGTGACGAATATCTCGATTTTTTACAAAAAGTAGATTACGATCCATTAGAAACATACAATGCTTATAGAGCACTTTTAAAAAAGCATTTCAACACTAAAGAATTTCATCAATTAAAACTATAACATATGGGCTCATCAAGATGGTCAAGTGATGCATACATGCATCTAAAAAGTTCTTACAGCAGTAAGTCAAGAGAAGAGATCTTCTCTTCTACAACAATGGATTCGCTAATGTCTCCATTTAATATCAAATTCCGCGAAGCCAGAGATTCAGAGAATCACCCAAACTCT
>CAYYUS010000200.1:0-3553 GCA_964474925.1 uncultured Akkermansia sp.
TCATTCCAACCGAAGCGGGTGGAGCAAATATTTTAGATAATGGATTTGCTAATATTGATCCGCTTTTTTCAATTGCACCTTGGGTGTATTTATTCTTGATCCCAGCTATTACCATGCGAAGTTTTTCGGAAGAAAAAAAGTCGGGAACCATTGAATTACTTTTAACGCGACCAATTACAGATCTACAAATTGTAATGGCAAAATATTTGGCGGGATTTACCTTGGTGGTTATTTCGTTACTGCCAACACTTATTTATTATTATTCGGTAAGCAAACTTTGCGCCGGCGGAACTCATGTAGATACCGGTGGCATGTGGGGTTCGTATATTGGCCTGCTATTTTTAGGCGCAGGATTTGTGGCTATTGGAATTTTTTCTTCCGCCATTTCAGAAAATCAAGTGATCGCTTTTATTATTGCTTTATTATTGTGTTTTTTCTGTTACATTGGTTTTGATTTTATTTCGCAAGCCGGTGTATTCGCTAAATCGGCCGCATTTGTAAAAGGTTTAGGAATTAATGATCATTACGTGAGCATGAGCAGAGGTGTGGTTGACTCGCGTGATATTATATACTTTGTGAGTGTGATAGCGATATTTAATTTACTAACCCGTTTGGTTTTAGAAAGCCGCAAGTGGTAATGGAAAAAGGATCAAGAAATAAACGCAAAGATATTTTGATGCTGGCAATATTGCTGGTAATAGTTGTATTGATCAATTTCATTGGTTCACTTTCATTCAAACGTTTTGACCTTACAAAAGAAAAACGCTATACCATTGCCGAATCCACCAAAAGACTTTTAGGCGAATTGGATGATGTTATTTATTTAAAAGTGTATTTGCATGGCGATTTTAAACCAAGCTTTGCCCGATTAAAAAATGAGGCTAAAGAAATTCTGGATGAGTTTAGAGCGTATTCCAACGGAAATATTGAATATGAATTCATAAACATTTACGAGAACGGAACAAAAGAAGAGCAAATAGCTACAGAAAAACAATTGTACGAAAAGGGATTAGAGCCTGAGCAAATCACTTCATCTAATAACGAAAAAACATCGCAAGGCTGGATCTGGCCGGGCGCTTTGGTTTCATACAAGAATAAAGAAGGAGTTTGGCAGATCTACAAACGCCAGATGGGAATGAATAATGAGGAGGAAGGAATTAATAACAGCGTTCAGGATCTTGAATATGGCTTGAGTAATGTAATTCGTAAACTGCGTCAAAAGCGTTCGCTCGAAGTTTCGTTTGTGGAAGGACATAGTGAGGCTGATACAATTCAACAGTATGATCTAATGCGTTCGATGGCTGAATATTATTCTGTAAATAGGGTAGAGATCAACGGAAGATTATCGGCACTTAAGGATGCGGCAGCCATTGTGATCACAAAACCTGATTCTGTTTTTACCGATAAAGATAAATTCATCATCGATCAGTATGTAATGAATGGAGGGAAGGTAATGTGGTTAGTGGATCCGGTTTATATAAATATGGATACCCTGCGTATGCGTGGTTATTCGTTAGGATTTTCTCAACAGTACAATATAGAAGACATGTTGTTTAAATACGGCGTGCGTTTAAATCCTGTTTTGGTGCAAGATTTTTCGAGCGGTGCTGTTCCTATAAATGTGGCGGTGCCCGGGGCAGAAGCAAAGTTTCAGTTACGTCCTTGGTATTACAGTGTATTATCAATGCCAGATGGATCTCATCCAATTGTAAAAAATCTTGGTCTTGTGAAAATGGATTATGTAAGTACAATTGATACTATTACTGCACCAGGCATAAAGAAAACTATTTTATTGCATAGTGGTAGAAATACAAAAGTACAACCAACGCCTGCGCGCCTCTCTTTTGCTATGGCCATGAAGAAACCAAATCCGCAGCAATTCAATAATCCTTATCAACCCTTGGCAGTATTATTAGAAGGTACATTTAATAGTGTTGTTGAATACCGTTTGCCAAACGCTTTATTAAATGATCCAACTTTCAAATACCTCGATCGCGGAATTAAGCCATCAAAAATGGTGGTGGTTGCCGATGGAGATCTGGCTGTAAATGGAATAGATTACAAAACCGGGAACGTTATGCCTTTGGGATATGATATGTATACCGGGCGAACATTTGCCAACAAAACCTTTTTGTTGAACTGCATGAATTATTTGTTGGATGACCAAGGATTATTGCAATTGCGTTCGCGCGTTGTTACTTTGCGTTTGCTTGATAAAAAGAAGACCGAAATGCAGCGCACCAAATGGCAGATGATCAATGTGGCACTTCCTGCTGCTTTGATATTTGGTTTTGGAATTTTACAATTCTATATGAGAAGAAGAAAATATTCTTCAAAGTAATTAAAGTACCGCCTCTTAGTTTTTATCTGTTAGAATGATCTTGAGCAAAAAACATATTGCCATTATTATGCTTTCTGTATTGACATTTTCTTGTACACTAAAAAAGAGAATGCACAGAGATGGTTACTATATTAGTTGGAATAAGCACAAGAGCATAGAAACATGCGCTGAAAAAAGGAATAGTGCAGTTGTTATGGTAACTAGCTCGGCCGCTCTCATCCCTTTAGAAGCAAGCAGCAATAATTCACTCATTCTCCCTTTGATAAAGAACGAAAAGGAACTAACAGATTCTAATGCCTGCGGTGATACACTTTTATTACGTTCAGGAACAAAATATATTGTAAAAGTGTTAGAAATAACCGACACCCAAATTAAGGTTAGGCGCTGCGCTGATAAGAGTGGAAGTGTACTAACATTTAATCTTACCGACGTAGATAAAGCAACGGATATTACGGGAGTTGTGCTAACTACTCCTGCAACAAAACGAGAAGTAAAATTAAAAAATCTCGGTTACGATAGTTTACGAAATGAGCCTGATTACAAATTAAAAAATGGTATCGCATTAAGCATTTTATTACTAATTCTCGGTATATGCACACTCTTAGCAGTGGCACTCATTGCGTCTGGTGGTTTTATTTTGGCCATCCCGTTTGTTGTATTATTATTAATAGGGATATTAAATTTCGAGGGCATTAAACGAAATTTTATTAGGGGCATAATAAAGAGTAGGGTGCGAATGCATATAAACATTCGGAGGAGCGCCTTATTCTTTTTATTGACATGGTTATTGTTTTTTGCCGCAGCATTTTTGGCCGGAACAGTCTTATTAGGCCCCATGCTTGTACTTTCTTTTCTTAGTGCATTAGTGTCATTTATATTAAGCGCCAAAGCCTTTAAGTTAACCAAGAAGGAAAGGGGTAAATGGTTGGGAATTTTGATCTTTATTTTGGCCTTGCCCACAATTATATTTGGGATGTTGATATTAGCTTTATCTTTTAGTGGTTTGGTATAAAAACAAAAGCTCGGAATTTCTTCCGAGCCCTTGCACCTATAACAACAAAACAAATTATTAATTTTCTTTTGAAGGCATTACTTTACCCATGATCATATCGCCCATGATATGTTTTTCTTCCACGTAAAGTTTGGTGATCACGCTTACTGTAGTTTTCTTGTGATCAATGCCGCTAATTTCTTGTGGTTCGTAACCGGGAG
>CAYYUS010000200.1:3563-5541 GCA_964474925.1 uncultured Akkermansia sp.
TCAATACTAAATTCTCATTTTGAAATCGCTCAGGAACTGATATGGTATAATTTCCATTTTTATCGGTGGTTACAGTGATGTCTGAACCCACAATGTTTACCGAGACACCTTTAATTCCTTTTTGTGTTTTGTTATTTATAACTCTTCCATTGATCACTAATTTTTTATCAGAAGAAATATGCGGTTGCTTTACTGCTATCTCACCTTTCATATGTTGTTCAACCGGAACATTATTTGTTTGCGCTGTTGAAGGATTGTAAAATCCTAAAGCCATAAAAAAACTTGCCACATAACGATTGAAAAACGGCGTAACTACTTTTTGGTAATTACTGATGGGTGTATTGTGTTGATGCTTGGCAATTCGTCCGCATGTTTTTTTGCCGTCGTTCACATTAAAATAATTAATGATCTCTTCGTTGCTCATGCGCGAAAAATCAACAACTTGTTTTTGGCACGATAAACAAAATTTACCTTTTTCTTCATCTAACATTTTATCCCAATTCTCGTGACAAGGTTCTGCGATGTTTATTTTTATGGTTTGATGTTTCATAATGTTGTTGTTTTTTAAAATGAAGCGATCTTAGATCTGCTTCATTTGGTTTCTATAATTGAGATGATGTATGGCTTGATTTTCCATAAATCATTCGTAAAGTGGTAAATTAACTATAAGAATATCAGTCAATTACATCGCCGCGTGAGGGATTGTAGTGGAAAGCCCGGAACCACAAGTGAGGAACGAACTTGTGGTGAGGACTTGGAACGAAAAGCCCGACCCCGAGCTAAGACGATGTTCGAAATGTTGCGAGGGGGCACGCCCAAATAGAAATGACCGTCTTAGAATTTGCGGGACAAAATGTCCCGTCCAGCAAAAACACCCAAATAAAAAAGCCCCACTTTACAGTGAGGCTTTTAAAATATAAATTATTACATCTTAGTATCTGTAAGCATCCCCTTTAAATGGACCTTCTACTTTTACACCAATGTAATCAGCTTGTTCTTTATTTAATGTATCTAACTCAACACCAATTTTACCTAGGTGCAAGCGAGCAACTTTTTCGTCAAGAATTTTTGGTAACACATATACTTTCTTTTCGTAAGCTGCAGTGTTTGTCCATAATTCTAATTGCGCTAAAGTTTGGTTTGTAAATGAATTACTCATTACAAAACTTGGGTGACCTGTAGCACAACCTAAGTTCACTAAACGACCTTCGGCTAAAACAATAATGTCTTTTCCTTTGATGGTATATTTATCAACTTGTGGTTTGATAGTATCTTTTGATGCACCGTAAGTTTTGTTCAGCCAAGCCATGTCGATCTCAGTATCAAAGTGACCAATATTACAAACGATAGCGTTATGCTTCATTGATTCAAAATGACGACCAACAATGATGTCTTTATTACCTGTAGTAGTTACAATGATATCAGCAACTTTAACGGCGTTGTCCATTTTTTGTACAGCGTAACCATCCATTGCAGCTTGTAATGCACAAATTGGATCGATCTCAGTTACAATCACACGAACACCTTGCGATGATAATGATTGTGCCGAACCTTTTCCAACATCACCATAACCTGCAACAACAGCAACTTTACCTGCCATCATAATATCAGTTGCACGACGGATCGCATCCACTAATGATTCGCGACAACCGTACTTGTTATCAAATTTTGATTTTGTAACCGAATCATTTACGTTGATAGCAGGTAACAATAAAGTACCATTTTTCATACGCTCATATAAACGGTGAACACCTGTTGTAGTTTCTTCCGATAAACCTTTGATGCCTGCAGCTAACTCAGGATATTTATCAAATACCATGTTAGTTAAGTCACCACCGTCATCCAAGATCATATTTAATGGCTTGCGATCTTCGCCAAACCATAATGTTTGTTCAATACACCAATCAAATTCTTCGGCTGTCATACCTTTCCAGGCATACACCTGAATGCCTGCAGCAGCAATAGCAGCAGCAGCATG
>CAYYUS010000201.1:0-5512 GCA_964474925.1 uncultured Akkermansia sp.
ACTTGTTCAAGTGAACCTTTCCACTTCTCAAATTCCGCAAAAAGTAACTCCTCTTGTTGTATGACAGGTAAATGGCTGTTTTTTAAAATGAGGTCATACATGGGTTTGTATTTGTATTTTTTTCCTTTTGGTCCGCCAAACTGATCGGCAAATCCATCGGTAGATAAATACAGCTGATCGCCTTTGTTCATTTCAAACTCGTAAAGTTTAAAAGACTCACTCTTTTCTCCTTTTCCAATAGGCATTTTATCAGTATCCAAAATACTCAACGCATTATTTTTTATAATAAAAGGCGCATTGTTAGAAGCTGCGTAGGTCATTTTTTTATCTTTTACGCAAATAAGAATACCATCCATTCCATCTTGCCGTCCGTCTTGCGAAAGATGATCAACTAATCTTTTTCTTACGTAGTTGAATACTTCATTGGGTTCTGAAATATTTTTCTCATTAATAGCTTCGTTCAAGAAATTAATATTGAGCAAACTCATAAATGCACCCGGTACGCCATGTCCTGTGCTATCACAAACGGCCAAATAGAAGCGATCTTCTTTTTTAGCAGCCCAATAAAAATCGCCACTTACTATATCCTTTGGTTTAAATACAATAAAACTATCTGGCAAGGTTTCGTTCACAAGTTTATGATTAGCCAATAATAGTTTTTGAATTTGCTTTGCATATTGTAGCGAATCAAAGATCTCTTTTTGTTTTTCTTCAATAAGTTTATTTTTTTCTTCTAATAGAAAGTTCGCTTTTTTCTTATCGCGATAGCGAAAGTAAAATGCAGAGAGCATAATAAAGGTGAGTAAGATCCCTAAGATAAGTGCCGTAGTAATGAATTTACTTTGTTTGATCTTAGTTTCGTTGATCAAATTGTCTTTTGTTAGGAGATCGATCTCTGCCTGCTTTTGTTTACTCTCGTATTTTTCTGTAAGATCATTTATTTGCTTAGCACTTTCTACATTCACAATTGAATCTTTTACTTGTGTGTAGAGCTTGTAATATTTGAACGCTTTGGCCGGCTCACCCATTCCATCATAACAATCAGAAAGGTTAATGGTAAGTGTTTGCATCAGATCATATGAGTCAACTTCCTTGGCATAAATAAGTCCTTTTTCGTAATACTTCACAGCTTCTTTGTAATTCTTTTGCTTCAATTCTATTTCACCAAAATCAATACAAAGAATGGCGAGCCCCATTTTTGAATCTAATTTTTGATAGATCGCTTCAGCTTTCAACAAAAATTCGCGAGCTTTCGCATATTCTTTTAATTCAATGTAAGAAATGGCAATATTGAGACTAGATTCGGCCACGAAATTTTTGTCTTTAGTGCGTTCAATAAATTTATACGCTTCCAATTGGTATTTTAATGCGAGAATATAATTATTTTTGCGACTCTGAACCAAACCAAGATTATCGAGCGTTAACGCAGCATTTAAAGTATCGCCTTTTTCTTTATAGAATTTGAGCCCTTTATTATAGAACTCATCTGCTTTATCAAAATTTCCAATTTGCAAATAGGTATTACCCATATTGGCATAGATCGGCGCAATTAGATCCGGTTTTTTGCTACGTTCAGCAACTTTGATCGCGTCAAAAAATCGACTTAATGCAGCATCGTTAAGGCCTTTTAAATTGTACACATTACCAAGATCTGTGAGTGCGCTTACTTCCCATGAGGACATATTATATTTTTTGAATGCGTTGCGAGCTTCTATCAATAAACTTTCGGCTTCTTCAAGCACCCCTGTCTTACGCAGATATTTTCCTTTTCTCCAAAGGGCTTTTGCAATAACCGTATCATTCCCTGATCTTTTACTTAGTTCAACAATTTTATTTAAGTAATAAAGGCCGGCGCTAGGGTCCTTTTGTTTCGCTATCATTCCCATCGAGTCAATCAGTCGAAGAGATGTAGTTAGATCCTTTCCGCTAAGTAACTTTTCTAATTTGTCATCTTGTGCATTAGAAAAGAAATTTAACGCAAGAGTAACTAAGATTAGCGCTATGGATCTTCGTAAAATCAATTCATTAATTTATTTAAAATATCAATAGCGCTTTTTGCTATCACAGTTCCGGGACCAAATACAAACGAAACACCATTTTTAAATAAGAAATCATAATCCTGTTGTGGAATTACGCCACCTGCAACTACCATGATATCATCGCGACCGTATTTTTTTAATTCGGCGATCACTTGTGGGATCAATGTTTTGTGTCCTGCTGCTAAACTCGAAACACCAAGTATATGCACATCATTTTCTACAGCTTGCTTGGCGGCCTCTTGTGGCGTTTGAAAAAGCGGACCAATATCCACGTCAAAACCAAGATCAGCAAAACTGGTGGCAATTACTTTAGCTCCGCGATCGTGACCATCTTGTCCCATTTTTGCAACCATAATGCGCGGACGTCTACCTTCTTTAACGGCGAATTCATCCGATAATTTTTTTGCATTGATAAAATCAGTATCCATACTTATTTCTTTACTGTATACTCCGGTAATGGAGCGAATATTTGCTTTGTATCGTCCGTAAACTTTTTCAAGCGCGTAAGAGATCTCTCCCAAGCTGCATCGTACACGCGCGGCATTGATGGCGAGCTCTAAAAGATTCCCTGAATTGGTTTCCGCAGCTTTTGTTAAGGCATCTAGTGCGTGTTGTACATCTGCATCATTGCGTTCAGCTTTTAATTTTTTTAATCGCGCCAATTGTTGATCGCGCACCGCAGTATTATCTACATCACGAACTTCGATATGTGTTTTTTCATTGGTTTTATAATTGTTCACACCAACTATAATATCTTTACCACTATCAATGCGCGCTTGTTTTCTGGCAGCCGCTTCTTCAATGCGCATTTTAGGAATTCCTGTTTCAATGGCTTTTGCCATGCCGCCTAATTCTTCAACTTCTTGTATCAAGGCCCAGGCTTTGTGTGCGATCTCATGCGTGAGTGATTCTACATAATATGAGCCTCCCCATGGATCAACCACTTTGCAAATATTAGTTTCTTGTTGCAAATACAATTGTGTGTTACGCGCAATTCGCGCGCTAAAATCAGTTGGCAAAGCAATGGCTTCATCCAATGCGTTGGTATGTAAACTTTGTGTATGGCCCATGGCTGCAGCTAATGCTTCAACACATGTGCGTGTTACATTATTATAGGGATCTTGTTCGGTTAAACTCCATCCGCTTGTTTGGCAATGTGTACGAAGTGCCATCGATTTGGCCGATTTAGGATCGAATTGTTTTACCATCTTTGCCCAAAGCATTCTTGCGGCACGCATTTTAGCGATCTCCATAAAATGATTCATGCCAATGGCCCAGAAAAAAGATAAACGCGGTGCAAACGTATCAATGTCCAATCCTGCTTTTATCCCTGTGCGAATATATTCTAATCCATCCGCTAAAGTATACGCTAATTCAATATCTGCAGTTGCTCCTGCTTCTTGCATATGATAACCGCTAATGGAAATTGAATTGAACTTCGGCATTTTTTTAGAAGTGAATTCAAAAATATCTGCAACGATCTTCATGGATTGTGTTGGCGGATAGATATACGTATTGCGAACCATGAACTCTTTTAAAATATCATTTTGAATTGTACCGCTAAGTTTTTCCATGCTCACACCTTGTTCTTCGGCCGCAACAATGTAAAATGCAAGAATAGGAAGTACCGCGCCATTCATGGTCATTGAAACGCTCATTTGATCCAAAGGAATTTGATCGAACAGTACTTTCATATCCAAAATAGAATCAATGGCAACTCCCGCTTTTCCAACATCACCAACTACACGTTCATGATCGCTATCATAACCACGATGAGTGGCAAGATCAAAAGCAACCGACAGTCCTTTTTGTCCGCCAGCTAAATTTTTACGATAAAATGCATTGCTTTCTTCGGCTGTACTAAAACCTGCATACTGACGAATGGTCCACGGATTTTGAACATACATACTTGAATATGGTCCGCGTAAAAATGGTGGAACGCCCGCACCAAAATTTAAATGTTCAAATTGTTTGGTGTCATCGGAAGTGTAAATTGGTTTTATCTCAATTTGTTCGGCGGTAATAAAAGATCGAACTGTGTCAGCTTTTTTTTCAGCCTGATGTATTGAACCGGTATAGTGTATTTTAGAAAGGTCTTTACGCATAAAATGCAATTGGAATATCAGGTACTAATTTACAAAAACTTTGTAATAAAGCTCTTTCAAAAGGTATGTAATAGTGTATATTTGTAGTATATTTTATGAGTAAATTCTTAATAGTTGGTTTGGGAAATGTAGGAGAAGAGTATGCGCACACGCGTCATAACATTGGATTCGACGTGCTCGATCATTTGGCCAAAGAAACCGGCGGTAAATTTAAGAGTGACAGATTAGCCGACGTGGCAGAGGTAAAATATAAAGGGAAAACACTTGTTTTGGTTAAGCCCACAACATTTATGAATTTAAGCGGAAAAGCAGTTAATTATTGGATGCAGGCCGAAAAAATAGGGATCGATAATGTGATGGTTATTGTAGATGATCTTGCGCTTCCCTTAGGGAAAGTGCGCATAGGGCCAAAAGGCAGTGATGGCGGACACAATGGATTAAGGAATATTCAGGAAGTTTTGCAAACCACTAATTATCCTCGCTTGCGTTTTGGTATTAGTAACGAATTTGGCAAGGGCCAACAAGTAGATTATGTATTGGGCAAATGGGATGCGGAAGAAAAAACAAAACTCGCCGAACGTATTCAATTGGCAGCCGATGCCATTAAAGCCTTTACTTTCATGGGATTGCAACGCTGTATGAATACTTACAATACAAAGTAGAATTTGCTTTAGAAAAGCTAATTTATCTCCAAAAAATGCTTTTAAAATCGATTTCTTTTTAGTTAATTTAGGGGTTAATATATCCTAAAATATGGCTACTAAATCTATCCTTAACAACAAGTCAAAAGAATTCCTCTATTCTTATTTGAACAATGCTTCACCAACCGGTTTTGAGGCATCGGGGCAGAAAATATGGTTGAATTATTTAAAACCATATATCCACGAGCACTTTATTGATACTTACGGAACGGCAGTTGGAGTTATTAACCCAAAAGCAGAATTTAAAGTAGTAATTGAAGCGCATGCCGATGAGATAAGTTGGTTTGTTCATTATATAACAAAAGATGGATTTATTTACGTAAGAAGAAACGGCGGAAGCGATCATCAAATTGCGCCTTCAAAACGTGTGAACATTCATACTGATAAAGGAATTGTAAAAGCAGTGTTTGGATGGCCCGCAATTCACGTGCGTGATGCAGCAAAAGAAGAAGCGCCATCATTGAAAAATATATTTTTGGATTGTGGTTGCACTTCAGATAAAGAAGTTGCGGCGCTTGGTGTGCACGTAGGTTGCGTGATCACTTACGAAGATGAATTGATGGAATTGAATAACCGTTATTATACCGGTCGCGCTTTAGATAATCGTGTGGGTGGATTTATGATCGCTGAAGTGGCGCGTATGTTAAAAGAGAATAAAGACAAATTA
>CAYYUS010000202.1:0-5061 GCA_964474925.1 uncultured Akkermansia sp.
TATTTGAAAAAGAACGACCATCGCGCGGCATTTAAAATGTATGAGCTACAGATCCAAATGCGCGACAGCGTTTCTAACGTAAACACGCGAAAAGCCGCCATAAGAACCCAACTAAAACGCGAGTACGAGAAAAAGGCCATTGAGGATAGCCTTAAAACCGCTGAGGAAAAACGATTAAGCTCATTTATAATTGCCGGACAAACCGCGCAAATAAAAAGTGAGCGAACGATAAGATTTGCATTGTTTGGAGGATTGTTTTTGGTGATAGTTTTTGCCGGCTTTGTTTATAATCGTTTTAAGCTTACGCAAAAACAAAAAGGAATAATTGAATCTCAAAAAACGGTTGTAGAAGAAAAGCAGAAGGAAATACTCGATAGCATTAATTACGCAAAGCGAATACAAGATGCCTTGTTTGTAAATGAAGAATCGATAAACAAACACATTCCGGATCATTTTATATTTTTTAAACCAAAAGACATTGTGAGTGGCGATTTTTATTGGACAACCTCTGTTAAAGATGCAGGAAATGATGGCCGGGAATATTTTTACCTAGCGGTTTGTGATAGCACAGGCCACGGCGTACCCGGCGCATTCATGAGTTTGCTAAATATTGGATTTTTAGGAGAGGCCATCAACGAAAAAGGAATAAGATCGCCTAATGAAATATTTAATTATGTAAGAGAAAGATTGATCAAAAGCATTAGCAATGAAGGACAAAAAGATGGCTTTGACGGAATTTTGCTTTGTATGGATTCTGTAACAAAAAAAATAACCTATGCGGCCGCAAACAATTCGCCGGTATTAATAAAAGGCGAGCAAAGCCAGATTCTTCCGGGAGACAGAATGCCTGTTGGAAAAGGAGAAAAACCACAAGGATTTAGTTTATATGAAGCTAATTTGGAAAAAGGTGATACTCTGTACTTATACACTGATGGTTTTCCTGATCAGTTCGGGGGAACAAAAGGGAAGAAATTTATGTATAAAAAGCTCAATGAGTTAATTCTTACCATAAGCAAAAAACCTGCCCTTGAGCAAAAACAAGTATTGAGCGCCACTTTTGAAGAGTGGAAGGGCGGTCTTGAGCAGGTGGATGATGTTTGCGTGATGGGCCTTCGGATTTAAACTCAAAGGGTCCGCGGGTTTTTTAACCAAAAATCAATTAATGCCCATTTTCCCTCTTAAAATTCCTTAAATTTCTCCCTATTAGCGCTTTCTTTTTATCTTTGACTCTCTAAAACAAAATCGCATGACAGGGTCGAAACCAAAGAAATCGTTGATAGGTCGTATTTTTAAATGGACCGGAATTACACTTTTAGTGTTGATCATTTTTATAATTGCTGCGCCATTTATTTTTAAAGATAAAATTGTGTCTATTGTAAAAGAGCAAGCCAACGCCAACTTAAATGCAAAAGTTGATTTTGGAGAATTTGATCTTACATTAATTTCTTCTTTCCCCGATTTTCGTTTTAAAATAAAAAACGTAAGCGTTGTAGGCGTTGATGATTTTACAGGCGACACCTTAGCATCGATCGGCGAATTAATTACCGATATCAATTTAAAATCTGTTCTCTCGGGAGATCAATACAAAATTAATTCTATCATCATTGATAAAGCGCGCATTTTAGGAAAAGTATTGCCAAGCGGAAAAGCAAATTGGGATATTGCAAAAGCAGATTCAACTGCCGCGGCTGCACCAACCGCAACTTCTGAGCCTAGCAAATTTGCCATGAAGTTGAACGAGTTTAAAATTAAGAACGCCTACATTGTTTACGACGATCAACAAGGAAAAATGTATGGAAAGCTGGATGACTTTAATTATTCATTGAATGGAGATTTTACGCAAGATAATTTTGTGTTATCGAATTTATTAGAGATCGCAAAAACAACATTTAAAATGGACGGCGTTCCGTATTTATCGGAAGCAAAAGTAAAATTCAAAGCAGATCTTGATATGGACATGCCAAAAATGAAATTCACATTCAAGGAAAATTTATTAGAGCTGAACGAACTAGGCTTTGGCTTTGATGGCTTTGTGGAAATGCCCGATACAAATATTAAAATGGATCTGAAGTTTGCCGTGAAACAAGCGCAGTTCAAATCGTTATTATCTTTGATCCCTGTTGTTTACAGTAAAGATTTTGCGAACCTAAAAACAAGCGGAAGTTTAGCCGTGGATGGTTTTGCAAAGGGAACATACAACGCGAGCAGTTTGCCGGCATTTGCAGTTAACTTAACGGTTAAAGACGCAATGTTCAAATATCCTTCGCTTCCAAAATCGGTTAACAATGTAAATATTGATATTCATGTAAATAATCCAACAGGTGTTTTAGATGCAACAACTATTGATGTAAATAAATTCCACGTGGAAATGGCGGGCAACCCAATTGATCTTGGCGCAAAAGTTCGCACGCCAATTTCTGATCCTGATCTTACGGCAAGCGTAAAAGGGATGATAGTATTAGCAAGCGTTGGAGAATTTATTCCAATGGAAAAAACAGATAAGTTAAGCGGAACAATTAAAATGGATGTTTCGGTTGCCGGAAGAATGAGCGCGATCGATAAACAAGAGTATGAAAAATTTAAAGCAAGCGGAAGTTTTGAAATTGATAAAATGGATTACGAAAGCGCAACGCTAACGTATCCTGTGAAATTAAATTCTATGAAAATGAATTTCTCAACTCAATTTGTTGAGCTCGCCGTGTTTGATGCCTTAATGGGAAAAAGTGATATTCAGGCAAACGGTAAGATCGAGAATTTTATGCAATACATTTTTAAGGACGAAGCGCTTAAAGGAAGCTTTGCTTTGAATTCGAAAATGATGGACTTAAATGAGTTGATGGGTCCGCCAAGTACTGAAACCGCAGCGGCTACTGCAAGCGCAGCTCCAACATCAACCGATTCGGGAGTTGCGGAAGTTCCGGGCAATATTGATTTTGTTTTGAACTCTAAACTCGACAAAGTTCTTTTCCAAAATATGGTGATCGATAATTTGACCGGAAACATTGTGGTGCGCAATGGCAAAGCAGAAATGACCAATTTAAAAATGAATACTCTCGATGGAACTTTAATTGTAAATGGATTTTATGAAACCACAAATCCTAAAAAACCAACTACGGGTTTAAACTTAGTGATCGAGAATTTTGATATTCAAAAAACATTCAAAACATTTAACACGGTTAAAACAATTGCACCCGCTGCGGAATATTCAAAAGGAAATTTCAGCGCCACCTTGCAAAACTTTAATGTAGCCATGAATGATAAAATGGAACCGGATCTAAATACTGTAAAAGCGTTCGGAACATTCAAAACAAAAAAAGTGGTTGTTGGTGGCTTTCCTCCGTTTGTAAAATTGGGCGAAGCATTAAAAATGGATAAATTGAAAAGCACAGAGGTTACAGATCTGAACTTAAAATACCGCATGGAGAACGGAAGAATTATTTTAGAACCGTTTGATACAAAAATTAGCGGCGTGAACACAAACATTAGCGGAAGCACAGGCATTGATCAAACCATTGATTATAAATGGAAAATGGATATGCCAAAATCGATGTTTGGTGGCGCAGCGAGCGGAGCGCTTGATGGGTTATTGAAAGAAGCAAATTCAAAGGCCGGAACAAATATGGCTGTTGGTGAAAAAATAAAAGTGAACGTATTGTTTGGAGGAACCGCCATGAAGCCAACGGTTAAAACAAGTTTAAAAGAAGACACACAAAGCGCAGTTGCAACCGTTACAACAGCGGTAGTAAATAATGCCATTGATAAAGCGGCCGAAGAAGCACAGAAAATATTGGACGAGGCAAAAGCAAAATGTGATCAGATAAACGCAGAGACCGCAGCAAATGTAGAGAAGCAAAAGACAGACGGTTATGCAGAAGCCGACAAATTAGTTGAGCAAGCAGGAAATCCAATCGCGAAAATTGCGGCTAAAAAAGCGGCCGAAGCAGCAAAGAAAAAAGTGGATGAAAAATGCGAGAAGTTGAAAGCAGACGGCGAAGCAAAATGCGCAAAGAACATGGAAGATGCAAAAGCAAGAGCGGCAGCTAAAGCAGCAGAAAGCAAAAAATAAATTGATGAGAAAATTAGTCCTTATAGCACTCGTACTTTTAAATGTAAACTCATTTTCTCAGATCCAGTTCTCAGAGAGTTTTTCTACGCTTACGTTAAATAGTTACACGGCAGCAAACGGTACCGGTGTTTACACAACGGCCCCTTCGGCATTCATTTCTATAAACGATGGCCACAATAATAATGTGGGAACGTTTGTAAATCCAAATACGCCGTTCAATTATTCGGCACTAAAAACACAAGGCTGGCTTGTTGGTTATAATGCCAACGAAAACGATACCTTTTTGGTTTCTACCAGTTGGTTGGATTCAACTTCTATTACTTCTGATAAGTGGATCATTACACCCGCAATTACTGTAAGCTTATCAAATACCGTTTTGCGCTGGAGCGCCATGAGCCCTGATCCTAATTTTCGCGATGGTTATGAAGTTTATACAACAACCGTTACTTCAGTTCCAACAAAAACTGATTTTCCCTTGGGAAATAGAATATTTACACTTGTAGACAATAACACAAGTGGAGGAGGGGAGAATGCGCAATGGACAAATCGTTCGGTTTTGTTAGACGCATTTGTTGGACAAACCATTCGTTTTGCTTTTAGAAATAATTCAAAAGATCGTTTTCAATTATGGATCGATGATATACAAGTGGCATCCGTTTCGAGTTTAAGAGATGTTGTATTAAATGCCGTGAACGTTAAGAAATACAATTTGATCAACGTGAGCGACACTGTAAAAGCAACGTTTACAAATGTGGGAGCTGCACCGGTCACAACTTTGGTTTTGAATTATAAATACGGAACATCGTCTATTATCACACAAACGCTTACTAGTGTTTTAGGATGGGGAAACACATCAGTTAACAAAGTAAGTTTTACACTTCCTTTTAGTTTTTCTTCTCCTAACATTTATCCCGTAAAAGTGTGGGCAAGCTCTATAAACGGACAAGCCCCTCAAAACACTGGAGATGATACGGTGAGTGTTTTTGTTACGGCAA
>CAYYUS010000202.1:5071-5505 GCA_964474925.1 uncultured Akkermansia sp.
ATGGAGAATTTTGTAAGCGCATATGATGGCGATAGTCCGGACGCTCAAGAAAAAGCACAAGCAGTAAGTTCATCATCGGTAATTGTAGTTAACGTGCACGACAACGACACAATGGAAATTGTTGACGCTACGTCTTTATTTTTTGATTACAAGAAAAATAATTCAACAGCGCTTCTTGATCGTTATTATTTTCCGGACATTAATAAAGTTGCTGTTTCAAAGAACATGTATGCCACAAGAAGCGCAAGTCGTATTGCAGCTGTTTCTCCTGCGAGTGTAACAATTGTAAACAAAGCATATAACACAAGCACAAGGCAGTTGAGTTTTGATGTGAAAGTGGATTTTGTTGGAGACGTAAAAGGAGATTATCGTATCAATGCTTATTTGATCGAGAATCAGGTTTACGGAAACCCGGTTGATACAAGCGTAAATGG
>CAYYUS010000203.1:0-5501 GCA_964474925.1 uncultured Akkermansia sp.
AATTGGCATAACCACCACACCCTCAATTTTGGATTCAATTATACCAAGAACGAAGGACTAACAGAATATTATAACGGAAATAAATTCATTGAAAGATATGCGTTCGTTGCTTCGCATAGAGATATATTCTTAAATGAAAAACTAACAATAAATACGGTTATTCGTTTAGAACACACAAGTTCAAATTTAAATCCTCTTACTTATAATTTTGGAGCAGAGTACATTCCGTTCAAAAAATTGTTACTTAAACTAAATGCCGGAAAAGTTTATCGCATTCCAACATTAAACGATCTGTATTGGATCCCCGGAGGAAATCCCGATCTAAAACCCGAAGAAGGCTATACCGCAGATGGCACGGCGGAATATTCAACATCAAAAGGAGCGTTTGATATAAATCTCACTGGAAGTTTATTTTACAAGCTTGTTTCAAACTGGATCCAGTGGGTGCCTTATAGTGTGGGAAGCTATAAGCCGATCAATTTGCAACAAGTTTATAGCAGAGGAAGCGAAACATCTTGGCAAGTGGCTTATTCAAAGAACAAATTCAAAGTACAAGTAAAATGCATCACATCCTATGTTCTTTCTACAGTAAATAAAACGGAACTCGAAGGTGATGAAACCTTAAATAAACAATTGATATACACGCCTCGATATACCCTTAATTCGTCGCTTACTTTAAAATATAAAACCCTTGCGCTATCCTATTTTCATAATTATATTGGATATAGGTTCACTGCCAGCGACAATAGCGTTTGGCTACAACCTTACCACTACTCTACTTTAAGAGCAACTTACTCTCATCAATTTCAAAAAATTGAGATCGGATTTTTTGGCAATATCAATAATATTCTAAATCAACAGATAGAGATCTTGGATAACAGACCAATTGCTCTACGTTATTTTGAAATAGGCGTACAACTAAATTATAAACAAACTAAAAAAAGATAAAATGAAAATAACAATTACCCTAATGGCTTTAGCGATTAGTCTTACACTAGTAAAAGCGCAAACTTCAACTGTTACCATCGACTTTGAAACCTTCACGCTTTCGCCAAACACAGCGTATAGCAACACCAGCAGTGTAGCGTTCTCAACTTCAAGTGTATCTTTTCAATATCAGTGGCATGCAAGTTTTAATTATTGGAGTGGTGGTTTTTCTTACACTAATAAATACGATTCAGCGGCTATCGTAACTTCTACACCCGGATTATATGGTGTTAAACCATTAAAAGGCTATAATAATTCAAATACTTACGTGATCGCTCAAGACAAAAGCATTATTAACTTAAGTGCGCCTTCAACTACTGTAGATGGTTTTTATATTACAAATAGTACGTACGCTTACAAAGCTATTCGCCATGGTGATGCGTTTGCAAGAAAGTTTGGTGACACAACCGGAACCGGATCGGGCACAACCATTGCACAAGGATCGTATCCCGATTTTTTTAAAGTAACTGTAAAAGGTTATAAAAATGGCACTTTAAAAACCGATAGCATTCCGTTCTATTTAGCAGACTACCGTTTTGCAAATAATACGCAAGATTTTGTGATCAGCAATTGGCAATGGGTAAACACAAATGCACTTGGTGATGTTGATAGTTTAAAATTCTATATCTACACAAGTGATCATGGATCTTTTGGACCAAATACGCCCTTATTTTTCGGTATGGATAATTTTACGGTTAAATATTCCACCGCAGGCATTGGAGAGTTTAGTTTAGTGAACAAAACAAAATTATATCCAAATCCGATCGTAAATGATCTTATAATTAACAACCCTAACAACGCTGAACTAACTATTCAACTAATAAATATGAATGGTTCAATTGTAAAAGAAGAAAAAATAAACACTTCTGTTAGATGGGATCTTACGGCGCTTTCTCAAGGAATATATCTTGTAAAAGTTTCTGATGGGGCAAATAGCATCACCAGAAAATTTATAAAACAGTAAGCTTACATACTAAGACCGTAAGTGCTTTTAAAATTATTTTACGCGTTCAAGAACTGCCATTACTTCGGTAAAATTCAAGAACAGTAATTTAATTTCGAACTTTACAGAAAGAACATCGTTTGTTTTGTAAAGAAAATCGCCAAAAGTACTTACGGTCCAGTTATGAAAGTGTACGCTATAATCCTGGTCAACTAATTCTTTTGTACGTTTATCAATAGCGTCTTTTCCTTTAGCTTCGTTCCAATGAATGGCCCAGTCCTCAAAGTGAGGATAATGATCTAGTTCTCCTTTGTGATCGGCCAACACATGCTCAAAAGTTGTATTTACTCTGTTCTTATCTGCACAAAAACGTTTATCCGGAATGGCATAAAAAAGTATTCCGCCCAGCTTTATTTTTTTAAGATGTGTTTCAATGGTGGTAATTGGACTTTTACAATGCTCCAACATATGATTTGCCACAATAAAATCTAGTGACCCATCGGCAAACGTTGCTAATTTCTCTCCATCATCTATCACATCAACATCTACAAGATCATAATTTACGAGTTCAGCGTAATGATGACGAAGATCGGGTTTGCTCATGCGATCTACATACTTCACATGTGCACTTGATGGCAATTGCAGAGGAATATGCAAAGCGCCTATTTCAATACCATTTCCGCGCAGATATTTAGTAGCAAAAAAATAACGATTCTTCTCAACGGTATTAAAAACCGAAGTTACCGAACGTAAAACACGTTTCTTTAGACCTTTAAGCATGTTTCAAATATAGGAAAAATACCTAAATCACTCTTTTTGAAATAAAGCTATCTTTGTAAAAAAAGAAATATGAAGAAAATAGGCATTATAGGTTCGGGTGCTGTTGCAAAAATATTGGCAACAGGTTTTATTAAGCATGGCTATTCGGTAATGCTTGGAACTAGAGATACAACTAAACTAGTCGAATGGTCTCAGAAAAATCCCACAGGTAAAGTTGGAAGCTTTTCGGATGCTGCTGCATTTGGAGAAATTATTGTGCTTGCCGTAAAAGGAAGCGTGGCTAAAGACGCTCTTAAATTGAGTGGCGAAACCAACTTAAAGAATAAAACTATCATTGACACAACAAATCCCATTGGAGACGCTCCTCCTGAAAATGGTGTGATCAAATATTTTACCGATAGCAATAATTCATTATTGGAAATTTTACAGAACGAAGTAAAAGACGCAAACTTTGTAAAAGCCTTCAACTCAGTTGGAAGTGCATTTATGGTTGATCCTGATTTTGGAGGAACAAAACCAAGCATGTTCATTTGCGGAAATAACGATAATGCTAAAGCAGAAGTAAAACAGATCCTAGACAAATTTGGATGGGAAACCGAAGATATGGGGAAAGCCATAAGTGCCAGAAGCGTTGAACAGCTTTGTATCCTGTGGTGCATTCCAGGATTCCTTACAAATCAATGGTCGCATGCCTTTAAACTGCTAAAAAAATAGAATAAAAAGTCCCGGCCACAACTGTCGGGACTTTTGTTTTATATTTGTATCATCAACCAAAACCTTATGAGCATTAAAATTGCCAAAACAAATAATCCCGTTATCGATCTTATTAAAGACCGTTGGAGTGCGCGTTCGTTCGCTTCTAAAGATATCTCACAGAAGGATCTGGAAACTATATTAGAAGCGGGTTCATGGGCCTTTAGCGCCAATAATGCTCAGCCTTGGAATTTTACATACGCGTTTCGCAAAGACGCTTCGTTCGAGAAATTATTTAATTGCTTGATGCCGGGTAATCAGCCTTGGGTAAAAAATGCGGCGGTACTTATAGCAGTTATTGCCAACAAAAAATTAGATAACGGCGCCGAGAACAAAGCGGCCAAGCACGATGTTGGCGCAGCCAATGCAACTTTGATGTTACAAGCACTTACCATGGGAATTTACGGCCACGTAATGGGAGGTTTTGACACCGCCAAAGCCATTGAAGTTTTAAATATCAATACCGAAGTACAAGAGCCAATTGTGTTTATTGCACTAGGCTATTTAGATGCTCCCGAAAAATTAGAAGAACCTTTTAAAACACGCGAACTCACAGCGCGCACACGCAAAAGTTTGAGCGAGATCTCGAAGCATTTTGTTTAAAAACACATTTTTGCACCGTTTGCAAGCAAAGCTTATTTTTTGTAAATTCGTTAAAAGGCATTTACATGAAGAAAATCTACTTCCCTACTTTTATTCTGATCCTTTTAGCGTTTTGTTCAAATTCGCAAAGCACGTATTTTAAATTATTAAAGGAAGACACCACTGTGTGGCAACATTTTTATGCTGTTCCCGGAGTTGAACAAAATCCTAAACCTATCAACGCTTGGGTAAACTTTAATGACTATCCGGTGGCGGTACTTGACACTATAACCTTTGGTTCCACAATTTACAGAAAAACCTACCAGCTTAATTTTTATAGCCTTAATTATGGATCGAAGAGTTTGATCGGTTATATGAGAGAAGATACGATCGCTAAAAGAATTTATTTTCGTGATCCTCAGTCAACGATCGAACGCCTTCTTTATGACTTCAGCTTAAGCGTTAATGATTCAGTTTATTTAACCTTTCCAAATACTTCAAGCCAAAGCGGTTTTTATAGATGCGATTCTATAAAACTAAAAAATGAGGTGAGTGGACCACGAAAACACTTTTACCTAAGAAAACACCTAAATAATACTCAACCAACCCTAGTTTATCTAGACATTATTGAAGGTGTTGGAAGCACTTACCATGTTCTGTATATTTATGACTATTGGAGTTTCTATCCGTATGGACTCTTTTCTTGGATGAACAGCTCTTGTAACCATCCTTGGGGATTTGGTGTATCGTGTAAACACGACGATCTTAAAAAACAATTCCAAAGTTGTACGTTTGTTCTTGCACAACAAAATAGCTGCATAAACCCTATCGACTCATGTGACTACAGGAATATTTGTGGTGGATTGAAGAATAACGATTGGGATAAATACGTGAAGGTTGGCCCTAACCCTACCAACGACAAGATCAAAGTTTCAATTGAACATAGTTTTGAAACTATCAATTGCTCAGTTACCGATATGACTGGAAAGATCATCTTCACTCTCCCAAAAGAATCAATGTCGGTAGAAAAAAATTCTTTCTCTTTCTCAACAAAAGATCTTGCTCCAGGAATTTACATTCTCCAGGTAAAACTCAACGAAACGCTCATCAAACGACCTATCGTTGTTCAACACTAAGCTTGCTCCTAAATCAATAAAGTTTTGCTCGTCCAAAAAATAATTTTGGATTATTGAATTATTATTTCCAATATTTGCAAAACAATTAATTAAAAACTAAAACACAAAGAGCACAAACTAAAAATGAAAACACTTAATTTCATTCTTTGCTCGACCGGTATCACCGGAAAATTAAGCTCCTTGAGCAAGAGTGTGTTTTTATCAACAGCTAACCTGTTGTTGGTTTTACCTGTACGCCCCATTTTTTATATCCGACGTTGATTAGAGCCCGTTCTCTTATTACAAATTAACTCTTCAGAACTGTAGAGTTAGTCATCTCT
>CAYYUS010000204.1:0-5498 GCA_964474925.1 uncultured Akkermansia sp.
GATATTCTGGCAAAGCCCTGGTTAGATAAATCTGATTTTAAAGGAACAGCTTATCATTTTTACGATCTGAATGCAAAGTTGAATTATATCATTAATGATAAGAATCGTTTATTCTTTAGCACTTATCACGGAAGAGATGTTTTTGATTTTAAAGATCTGGAAGGTGGATTCGCAACTAGAATTCCTTGGGGAAATACTACGGCAAGTTTAAGATGGAATCATATTTTTAATCCTAAATTATTTTCAAATACTACTGCTGTATTTTCTAATTATGATTTTAGTTTTGAAGCAACACAGGATGAATTTGAATTCAAGCTAAAGTCAGGCATCAGAGATTTTAATATTAAATACGATCTAAATTATTTTCCTAACTCGCGTCACACTATCAGAGCCGGCGTAAATTATATCTATCACATATTTACGCCAACTAATGTGAGCGCAAAGCAAGGCGAAACAACGTTTGATCTTGGTGAAGTAATTCGTTTGTATTCGCACGATGCGGCAGTTTATATTGGCGATGATTGGGAGCTTAGTCCAAAATTTAAAGCAAATATTGGTTTGCGTTATGGAAATTTTACGCAAGTGGGGCCCTTTAAACGTTACAAAAAAGATGTGTTTGATAGGGTGAATGATACAGTAGTTTACAAGCCAGGTGAAAAGGTGGTTAATTACGACGGACTTGAACCGCGATTCGCGATACGTTATAGTATCAATCCGAGTTCTTCTTTAAAAGCATCGTATACCAGAAATTATCAGTTCATACATTTAGCAACTATTTCATCATTGAGTTTGCCAACTGATGTTTGGATGCCAAGCACGGAAGTAGTTAAGCCACAAATTGGTAATCAGTATGCTTTGGGGTTCTTTAAAAATTTAAAAGATAACCAATATGAAACCAGCGTTGAAGTGTATTATAAAACAATGGCCAATCAAATTGAATATAAAGAGGGATCGGAGCCAAGTGACAATGTGTACGATAATCCGGATAATGCATTTACTTATGGAAAAGGATGGGCTTACGGTGCAGAGTTTTTTGTAAAGAAAGCAAAAGGAAAATTTACAGGATGGATCGGTTATACCTTATCATGGACGTGGCGTCAATTTGATGAGATCAATTACGGAAGGAAATTTTTGGCTAAGTATGATCGCCGACATGATGCATCGTTGGTTTTAACCTACGACATGAATAAACTTTGGAATTTTGGAATGGTGTGGGTTTATGGTACAGGGAACAGGGGAACTTTACCAAACGGATTCTTTTTATATGAAGGAAGTCAAAGCCACGATTACGGCTTAAGGAATTCGTATCAATTTGTTCCTTATCACCGAATGGATCTAAATGTAACATTTACACCTGATCGTGAAAGACATTTAGAGAAGAAGAGAAAGAAATTAGTTGACAGGTATATTAAAGACGGAAAAGATACAACCTTGATCCAGGTACCAAAAAAATGGGCAAAGCATTTCAGTAATAGTTTTACGCTAAGTGTATTTAATGCTTACAATCGTTACAACCCATATTTTATATATTTTACGCGTGAAGGAGATTTTACAAATGGAACATTAAAAGTTGGAGCAAAGCAAGTGTCTTTATTTCCGATTTTACCTAGCATAACATGGAATTTTAAATTTTAATCCCATCCCCCCTCTTGAGGGGGTGGCATTTGCGGAGCAAATGACGGGGGAGGAAAAGATGAGAAAAAAGTGAAAAAAAGTGCATACATATTAATAATCTTATCAAGCTTACTCTTTGCATGCCGTAAAGACGTTAACGTAAAACTACCCGACTACCAAGAAAAACTGGTAGTAGAAGGAAGTATTGAAACCGGTAAAAACCCGGTTGTGCTTTTATCAGTATCTGTTCCGTACTTTGGCACGTTTGATTTTAGTACACCCGAAAAAGCATTTGTAAAAGGAGCTTTTGTTACGGTGAGTGATGGAACCATTATTGACACACTTTCAGAATTAGATCCTACAACGGGATATATTTATTTGGGAACAAAAATTACAGGGCAAGAAGGCAAGACCTATACTTTAAAAGTAAGATACAATGCAAAAGAATATTCGGTGCAGTCTACTTTACTTGCACCTGTGCCACTAGATAGTTTGTATTTTAGATGGGAAGAAGATAGTTTAGGTTTTATTTGGCAGCACTTTAAAGAGCCTGCGGGTTTAGGAAATAATTACCGTTGGTTCTCCAAACGATTGAATACAAAATACCAGGATAATTTTTTCGCTGCACCATTATTCTCTGTATTTGATGATAAATTTGTAGATGGAAAAGCGTTCGATTTTTCTTACGATCGCGGACCACAACCGGATAAAATTCAAGAATGGCGAGATGATCCAAGAAGGATCTGGTATAGAGTAGGAGATACGGTTGCTGTAAAATTTACACATATTGGAAAAACCGAATATGACTTTTGGTATACCTATTATCAAAACAAAGCCAGTAATTCAAATCCATTTTCTGCCCCTACAAATGTAAAAAGCATGTTTGGACAACAAGAAGATGTGTTTGGCGCGTTTGTAGCTTAATCAACTAGTTTTGATACGCTTGTTGTGAAGCCAAAGCCTTAATTACAAATTACGCAGTTTGACTCGCGTATTTCTTTATAAATTCCATAACCGTATCCACCATATTGGCGCTGCCAATAATTAGCGGTGTACGTTGATGTAATTCCTTAAGATCAACTTCCATAATACGCTTTTCGCCTGTGGAAGCTTTACCGCCTGCTTGCTCTAAAATAAAAGCTAGTGGATTACACTCATACAACAAACGTAATTTTCCGTTTGGAGATTTGGTTGTGCAAGGATAAATATAAACACCGCCTGTAATTAAATTACGGTGAATATCTGCAACACCCGATCCAATATAACGTGATGAGTAAGGACGGCTTGTTGCTTTGTCTTCTTCCTGGCAATATTTAATGTATTTTTTTATGCCGTCAGGAAAATGTAAATAATTCCCTTCGTTAACCGAATATACTAAACCGTCTTTTTTGGTTTGCATATTTGGATGCGATAAACAAAACTCTCCAATGCTAGGGTCTAACGTAAAACCATTTACCCCTTTACCTGTGGTATAAACCATCATACAGCTGCTTCCATAAATAACATATCCAGCAGCAACTTGTTCAGTTCCGCGTTGCATAAAATCTTCTAAAGTACCGGGGCCGCTTAGTGATTTACGACGGTAAATAGAAAATATAGTTCCAACCGATACATTCACATCAATATTTGAAGATCCATCTAAAGGATCAATAGCAACCACATATTTCGCCGTTTTTGAAATTTCAGAATCAATAGAGATGATATCTTCTGTTTCTTCGCTGGCAATAGCACAAACTTCACCACCTGCTTTAAAAGCGGCAATAAATTGTTCGTTTGCAAAAACATCAAGCTTTTTTACTTTTTCGCCTTGTATGTTGGTATCACCGGTCTCGCCTAATATTTCAGCTAAACCCGCTTTACTTACTTCACGATTAACGATCTTTGAGGCAATACCGATATCTCTTAATAAGCGCGATAATTCGCCTTTAGCGTACGGAAAATCGGCCTGTTTCTCAATTACAAATTGTCCTAATGTTTTTACGTTCATAGTTTTAAAATAATACGAGGACAAATGTACTCCAAATAAAGGGAAAAAAGAAGGGGAATTTTAGGGCAACAAGGACCTATTTAGACAGCTCTTCGTTCAAAAAATCGTGCCAATCACCAAGATTAGCGATCACTTGGATCTTGCGGTAGGCCTCATGAAAAGCCTCATCGTTAGGTTGTGAATTAAGAACTTTGATGCGATATTTATCAAAATTTGAGAGTGCGAATTTTTCTTCCGAACTCAGTTTTTCACCGCTGAATTCCTTATCTCTAATATCGTTAATGCTATTGGTTAACGACTTATTAGCCGTTGAAAATAATCTGCTTAGTAAATCACGTTTTTGGTCCACGATACAAAGGTAGGAACTATAGAAGGCGCAAACTTAAGAGGTTCTTTATCTTTCTAACACTAAATTGTTAATTTGCCTATCTTTGTAAACGTGATGATCAAGCTAAATAATTTCATAATTGTCGTTATAATTTTTGTTTTGGGCGTAAATATCATCCAAGCAAAACCGCGCACATCGCGTTATGAATTTTGGTGGGCATTGGGGCATCCTTTTGCGGCCTTAAAAGTGAAAAAGATCTATAAAAAAGCGTCTAAATTATATGATGAGAATTCACTTAAAGTAAAACTTGACGCATACCCATCGGGAGGCAAGCTGGACGCGTTTAGGCACGCATTTTACTTTGCTGCTTTTGCACAAAAAATAAAGCCAAAAAAAGTATTGAAACTGGGCAAGGCACATGAAAAAACAAATTACCTGGATTTTAAAAAAGGAAAGCAAGAAGATGGTTTCACGGCCGACAGTTTAAGCTGCGAAATGGATCTCTTAAATAATGAAGTAGGAGTGAGGTTGGGAAGAGATAATAAAAAACTAAGTCTGGAGGAATTAAAACAAAAAGTTTTGGAATTAGTTACTGTTAAAGACGGGATCTACTATATTCTTAGAGACAAGGAAGGACGTTTTATTGATTGCAATAATAATGTGATCGATATGAGTATCTATAAAGGCAAATGGCATATTCCTAAATGCATTACGGGTTTTAAAGCAAAGTTGGAGATAGAGTAATCTTTGTTAACCACGAAAAACACGAAACTCTTACACGAAAATCACCAAAGGATTTTGTGTTTTTCGTGTCAACTTTAGTGTTTTTCGTGGTTAAATGCCTCTAAAATTTCTGTAGTTCCTCGTAAGTCAATTTACAATTAACCCACTCCTCATCAAAAACAGTATTTGTTTTTTTATAGAACTTGATCGCAGGTTCATTCCATTCTAACACTTGCCATTCCATGCGTTTTACTTTATCTTTTTTGGCTACTTGAACAACAGCGTCAAACAATAATTTACCAAAACCATTCTTTCGCTCGCTTTCAGTAACAATGATGTCTTCTAAAAATAAACATTTGCCTTTCCAAGTGCTATATTTATAATAATAAATAGCAGTACCCACTATTTTACCATCTTTTTCAGCCACAAAAAAATCAAATTGCTTATCAGTTCCAAAGCCCCATTCTTCCATTTGGTCAACGGTAACCTCTACTTCGTCGGGCGCTTTTTCGTAAACGGCTAGTTCTTTTACAAGTTTCAACACACTGTTTAGATCTTTTAGATCTCCTTTGCGTATAATTTTTTCCACCATATTGTATAAGTAAGAATTTTACTTAAATTTAGCCTAATATATGAAAAAACAGATAAATCTTTCAAAGGGAATCTTAACTGTATCATTCCTTTTATTCACAAGCGTTTTATTTTCGCAAAGAGACATGTTCACCGCTGAAACCTCTTACGATATAATTAATAAGGGCGTGAAATTTCATGATGAAAAAGAATACGATAATGCCATTGAGCAATTTAAAAAAGGAAATCGCGAAGACCTGGTAAAGGAAGAAACGG
>CAYYUS010000205.1:0-5420 GCA_964474925.1 uncultured Akkermansia sp.
TGCGCGTCATTTACCTTCAAAGGTAACAGATTAAATGTGTTGGCTTAACTAAAAATTCTTAAAAAGAAGAAGTGATCTTACTTCTGAGCCTGCTCACTGCTTCATCAGCAGGGGCAATGGTTTCGTAAGCATACTTAAGATTATCCTTATCGGCGATAACATCGCTCATGATACCGGAAATGGTGGTAAGGTCATTCAACACAAACTGTGCTTCTTTGTTTAAGTTAGCTTGGCCTAAAAGAACAATGATATTATCTAAAGTTTCTTTATGACGAATGATAGCTTTTACAATGCCTTCTGAAGGTGTTTTTTTAGCAATTTGACAAGACGTATAAAATCCTTCCACCCAAACACCGGCAATAATTAATGCTGAGGTAGCAGGACGATTATTTTGTTTTAAGATCTCATCGCATTGACGAAATGCCATGGTAATTATTTGCAACGTAGAATCTTTATTATCGCGCTGAGCTTCCATGCGATCGAACATGCTTTGATCAAATGCTTTATTTACACCTAATTTTTGAGAAAGAGAATTTACGCACTTTAGGAAAAGAATACTTTCTTGAGTTTGATCAAAAACACCTGCTACGCTGAGATCGGATCCATATACACCAAGATTTAATGCAATGTATAATTCAGTATTATAATTTTTTACGTTACCTGGCTCGTTAAGTATTTCCGTATCGTATTCGAGTTTATTTTCCGAAACCAATTTTAAGATCTCGCCTCTATCAGGCAATGAGTTAAACACATGCTCGGCAGTTTTTTTGGTCTTTTCAACTGCAAGTGCAACTTTAGCACTATCTACAGCCTCTTCGGTATGTAAAGAATCATCCTGTTTCTCGGCATTCTTGCAAAATGAAAGCCCTAAAAGGAAAGCGAGAATAAGTATAGCGTTTAAGTGATGCCTCATAAATGGTTGCTAAACAAAGGTAATCAAATTTTTACTTTTTCACACCTTTGTCGTAGTTTATTCGGCTTATCTCTTTCCCACTTTTGTCGTAAAAAATCCACTCTCCGTGGGCAACACTCTGAACTTTCCCTTTTCGCGAGTCTTTTATGATGGTATAATTGGTCTTACTTTGAAGCTTAGCATTCGTATAATAGCTCAAACTTGTCCCGCTTAATTTTCCTTCATCAAAATGTTGAATTTTATTTATTCCTCCTGTTTCGTAAAAATATTTCCATTCGCCTTGCTGATGCCCTTTGCGATATTTTCCTTTTGTATCTACAAAACTTCCTTTTTCAAACCATTGTGTGTACGAGCCGTGTTTAATTCCATTCACATAACTACACTCTTCGCGTGGTGTGCCATTTTCGTACCAATACATCCACTTACCGTTCTTTTTTCCTTTGCTATTGTATTTTCCGTTGTAATTTAGTTTCTCGTTCGAATACCATCCTGTCCATTGTCCGGTAATTAATCCCGCCGTAAAATTACCTTGATCTTTTTTTGTGCCATTGTCCCACCAACTTGTCCATAAACCCTCTTCTTTTCCCTTCACATAATTACCTTCTTGCAATTTTGTTCCATTTTCGAACCAAGTTGTCCACGTACTATCTTTTACATCATTTATGTAATTTCCTCTTCGCCATTGTTGCCCACCTTTATAAAAATACCACCACGTTCCTATTTTTTTATCGTTCAAATAATTTCCTTCATTTTCAACTTTACCATTGTTGTAGTAATACGTCCACTTGCCTTCGCGTAAATTATCTACAAAACTTCCAACCATTTCGGGTTTTCCTTCGGGCGAATTAAATTTCCAAACCCCATTTTTTTTGTTGTTCACAAAGTTTCCTTCGCTTTTTAATTTGTGATTCGCGTAATAGCTCGAGTAATAACCGTTTAAAACGCCATTTTCATAAATGGCTTCGTAATCTAATTCTCCATTAGGATGAAAAAATCGCCACTGTCCGTCTTGCGAACCGCCTTTGTATTTTCCCATGGCTTTTATAATGCCATTATCATAGGTTGCAGTTAAACTGCCATTGCCCGCACTTACCAATTGATTTCCTTTCGAATCCCAAAGGTTGTACAAATACATTACGCTATCTTTATATTCCTTATCGCATTTTGGCGTGTTATTTGGATACACTTCCGTCCAATGTCCGCACGGTTTGCCTTTACAATAATCCTCTGTGCCGCGCATTTTTCCGTCTTTGTAATATAAAAAAACGCGACCTTCTTTTTTATCACCTTCAAACATACCATTGCTTTCCATTTGGCCGTTATCGTAGTAATAGGTCCATGCGCCTTCTTTTTTGCCATTCACAAAATTCTCTACGCTTTTTTTCTTGCCATTTTCGTAAAATGCTACCCATGTGCTATCCGGAAGATCATTAGTGAATTTAATGATCTGTGCTACTTGTCCGTTCTTATAGTGATAAGTGTTTGTTCCCCATTTTTTTCCGCGCACATAACGCTCTACGGCTTTTAGGTCGCCATCTTCATAATACAAACACCATGTGCTATCTTCTTTACCGTAATTGTAAAAGCCTTTGCGGTTTATTTTACCGTTCTTATAATATTCGTAAAAAGCACCATGAGGCATGCCTTTATAAAAATCAGTTTCTGATTTTAGTTGAGTTTGTTCGTTATCGTAATATTCTTTTTTAAGCTGCGAAAAAGCAACCGAAGAGATAAAAATAAAAATTAAAAGTAGTGACCTTTGCATGCCTAAAATTAAAAGAGAATAATACGCTAATAAGGATTGGTTACAAATGTTGTGAACAAATAAGAGTTATTTAACTTGGGAACTCTACCGTTTTTTGCCACGGAGGCACGGAGACGCGGAGAAAAGGTCAATGTGTAATAAAAACTCCGTGTCTTGGTGTCTCCGTGGCTAAACAAAAAAGGCGCCAGAGGCGCCCTTTAATTAGTTATTCTTAAAAAAATCGTCGTAGCTCACTTCTTTTGTGTTGAGTGAACAAGTTGATTTAATTAACTCAAGCACTTTGCGAGTGTACATATTCTCGTAAATTTTTTGCGCTTCTTTTTCTTTGCTTAATAAGCCTGCTGCAATTTTGCTTACTTCTTCATCGTTGGCTTGTTGTCCGTATTTTGCGTATTCCGAACGAATGTAACCACTTGCTTCCTGCATTGCTTCTTCAGCACTTACTGTAATGCTATTATCTTTTATGATCTTGTTCTCTATCAATTTCCATTGCATCGATTTAGCGTACATTGGATATTCTTTTTCTAACTGCTCTTCGCTAATTGGTTTTTCGTTAACTGCCAATAACCAACGCTTTAAAAATGCATCCGGTAAACCAATTCCTAATTGATCTACTAATGTTTTTTCAATTTCAGCTTGTAAAAATTTATCAGCGTCAACTTGGAACATTAATCCTAACTCGTGTTTTACTTTATTGCGGAATTCTTCTTCTGAATTCACAACACCCGGACCATAGATCTTATCAAATAATTCTTGATCCAAAGCAGCGTCATCTAAACGTGCGATGTTTTTTACAGTTAATTGTAAATTAGAATTAAATGTTTCTGCCGCGTCTTTATCAATTCCTAACGACACGCTTTTATCTAAACCTGTTTCGTAAAGGTCATTTACGTTCAATACAATTTTATCTTCTTTTTTAGCACCGGTTAATTTTGCTTTTCCGGCCTCGTTCTTTAAACGATCTAGTCCTACGCTTGTGCTTTTGTAAACACCACCGGCTTTAATGGCGCCTGTTTCATCCAATTCGTTAATGTCAACAAATACCACGTCTTTATCGCCTGCAACATCGGGGTTAATTGGCTTGCCATAATTACGACGAACATCTTTAATGTATTTTTCTACCAATTCATCATCGATCTTCACCGTTTTATAATTGAAACTTGTTTTGTTATCTAACTTCACATTGAACTGTGGAGCTAAACCAATTTCGTAAGTAAACTCAAAGTCGGTTTGTTTCTCAAAATCAACCGGAGCATCTTGCTTTGGCATTGGATTTCCTAAGATCTCGATCTTATTTTCTTCAATGAATTTATGAATAGATTCGTTCAATAATTTATTGATCTCATCCACCATTATTTGAGTACCATATTGTTTTTTGATCATTCCTTCAGGAACTTTGCCCGGGCGAAATCCCGGCATAGATGCCTGTCTTTGAACTTTCTTAATTCCTTCTTTGATTTTCGATTCGTAATCGGCCGGACCAACTTTAATAGTTATTTCAGCGTTCAAACTGTCGATCTCTTTCTTGGTGATATTCATCATTTTGATTTTTATTGGGCAGCAAAAATAGGTATTTTTTTACAGATGCCCTCCCCAAAAAGCAATAAAAAAGCCCTGAAACTTGCGGTCAGGGCTTAAATTCGTTAAAACACCAGGTTAATCGTCGGTTGGCTCGGGTGCTTGTATTGGTTTGGCACGTTTAGCTTTCATGCTTGAGGGCCAAAGAACATTAATGATCTCATTGTGCACTGTAAGCATTGATTTACTGATACCGCCCACGATATTTACATTTTCGTTAGATTTATTTTTCCAGGTACGTTTTACTTCTTCATAAGTGCCATCGCTTAAGAGTGTGTAGAATCGTATCAATTTTCCCTTTAAAACTTCGGCTTTACCGCTATTACATGTGGCCTTACCACCCATTCTGCTGCTAATGATCACGTCGGTATAAATACCATCTTTGATCTCTTCGGCGCCACGTTCTTCAAATTTAACGGCCCATTTGTTATAACAATTCAACTCAATTTTTTCTTCTTTTTGCGCCATTGCTACATTTAGCGAAAGGGCAAAAAATAGGGCGAACATCACTTTTGTTTTCATACGTTGAGACATAAACAGACTCTAAATATAGAAAAAAACTATTATACCGCATAAAAATGAAACAAGAGGGTATTTACTATTAAAATAGTAAATAAAGCCCTGCTTTTAAGCACAATAAGGGGAATTGCTATAATTTATGGCAACACTTTGCCACTTTCCGTAGTTACTTTGTTGTCCCAATATATAATTTAACATGCTTATAAAAACATTTGGATACACAGTACAGGGCATTAGTGCCACACAAGTAACCGTTGAGGTGAATGTAACTCAGGGAATAAATTTTTACCTGGTTGGCTTGGCCGATAGTGCTATTAAAGAAAGTCAACAACGCATTAACGCTGCCTTACGAAACACTGGATTTAAAATGCCAGGCAAACAGATTACCATTAACATGGCGCCTGCGGATATTCGTAAAGAAGGATCGGCCTACGACCTTACAATTGCTTTAGGAATTTTATCGGCATCCGAACAAATTATGGTTGAGCGCATGCAGGAATATGTGATCATGGGAGAATTAGCGCTTGACGGAGATATACGGCCGCTGCGTGGTGCACTGCCCATTGCAGTAAAGGCAAAACAAGATGGTTTTAAAGGAATTATTTTACCCGAACAAAATGCTATGGAAGCGGCCATGGTTGATGG
>CAYYUS010000206.1:0-5413 GCA_964474925.1 uncultured Akkermansia sp.
GTAATTGAAGTTGATCCCAAAAATTTCAAAGCGAGATCCCAAACTGCCTTTATAAGCCGAGAAGAATTGAGATGTTGCGTTTGGTGTAAATATTAAAGGCAGTTGATTAAATGGAGGGCTATTAACATCCGAAGGAGAATTTAAATTACGAGTTAAGCCACTCAAAGCATATTCAGCTTCAAAGGTTAGTGATTTAAGTAAAGTGGTTTTACCAACAACACTTATAACGGTGTTTTCCATTGGGGTAATGTTAGTGTTGATAGGGGCAAAGGTTAGGGATCGAACATCATCTTTAGCCGCAAAATAAATTAGTTTAATGCCATGGCCACTTTTTTCGTAACCTGCATAAGCTCCCCATCCCATTCGCTTGTATGCCATATTTACATCTGAATTATTTTCAAAATCAAACTCAGTTGCTTTTTTAAGTCTTCCACACATTGCGGCAAACTTAAAATTTTTCGGGGTTAATTCAATTCCTCCTCCGGCAAAAATATGGTTTGCCATTGTGTATTGGGAAAAATTCATTGAAGTTATTCCTGCATATCCTTTGACCCATTTATAAGTGGGATTAAAACTTTGAATATTGTATTGCTGCGTATAATTCAACTGATTGTTACTATAGCTAAAATTAAATGGCAATGTTATTCCTAATATATTTCCGGTGATGTTTCCGTTAACAAAATAAGTATAGGGCTGTCTTCTGTCGGGAATGCCGGTAGCATTATAAAAAACGGATGTGTAATTTAAGCCGCCGCTTACTTTAAGCATGTCTTTCTTACCGATCTTTTCTAGATCTTGTGCATGAGTTTCAAGACTGAAGACAAATGTCATCACAAGGAATAAAATATATTTAACTAATTCTTTCAATCTATTTGCTTATGATAAATGCTTTGTTTTTTGCATCATATTCTGCAATTACTCTCAATAAGTAACTTCCGTTCTGTAAAAAAGACACATCAACAGGCAACGTAATTGAGATCACGTCATAAAAGTTTTGTTGATAATGTTTATATGGACTAATATCCCAAACTTGAATACTAGCGTTCTGCTTTCTATAGAACTCTACATAAACATTAAACTGACCTGTATTTGGGTTAGGGTAGAGGCTGAATGTTTTTATTCCGTTAGCGTTAGTGTAATTTGCAATTAGTGAATCGTAAGGAGCGAATCGAACTAGTTTAGTTGTATTAATAATACAATTTCCGTAATAACCTTTCATAGTTATTGAAAAATTTCCGGTATCACTGCAAACTACAACAGGGCTAAACATTGTGCCGCCAATTTTTGTAACATTCACAGGAAATACCCATTGAACGCTGTCTGGTTTTGGTATACTAATGTCAACTAGAACTATTGTATCACCCAATGAGTTTTTTGTACTAGCAAGGAACTTAGGAGTAGGTAAATTATTACCGGCACTCACAGACACGCTAGTTTGCCTTAAGCATCCTATACTATCTTTAATAACCACATTGTAAGTTCCAAAAGGAATGCTGGTAAAAGAATTGCTGCTCGAGAAACTTGTTCCATTGTTAATGGAGTATTTGTAAGGTTGTATACCTCCTTTAGCAAAGATCAAGATAGTTCCTGTTGTATTGTCATTACAGCTTCTGTAAGCAATTATAGAATCCTGAATGTCGGCAGGAACGATAACTAAAACTGTACCTGTGCCAACACACGATCCGCTTGTAGCCGTTACAAAATGATTTGTAGTTACGGAATTTGTAGTAATCACAGAACCGCCTGTTTGACCATTGCTCCATGAATATGACACCGGAGATAATGTGCCAATGGCCTGTGCAGTTAACGTGGTGGGGCTAGATTTGCAAACTGTGAAATTATTGCTCGTATTTATAACTATGGAGTTGGTTTGAATTATATTTAAGGAATCCTTTTTTATACAACCATTATCAGAATTAAAAACTTCTATCACGTACTTGCCTGGATTAGAAACAGTATTAGGGTTTGTTATGATAGAGGTACTCGGAGTTTTCCATAAAGAAGTGCAATTGCTAGGAGAAAAAATGGCCGCTAATGAAACTGTATAAATACTACAATTTAACTCAGTATTTATTGTGCTTGTTATTATTGCTGTAGGCAAAGCGTTGTCCTGATTTACAAGAGCAACAATCGAACTGTCACTGCAATTATTGTCATTGCGTTTAACTATCAGTTTTAAATTGTTGAGAGAAGTAATTATAGCAGGATTTGGATGGACGGAATTATTAGAAACGCTTTTCCAAGTAATATTAACACCGCTTGTGTCTGAAGCGCCCACTAAATTAACTATAGGTTGATAGCAAGTTACCGTGTCAATAGGAGTAAGCGCATTAATATAAGTGTGCGATGTTATATATGCATTTGGAGGAATCTTGCCGTTTTTAATAATAATTAAACTGCTATCGGAGCATCCTACAAAAGTATCGGTTGCTATTGCATAATAGTTTCCAGGGGTTTTTGCAAAGTATGGAGCTGAAGTATAAGTTGTGCTGATCGCAAATCTATATTTAAAAATAGTATTAGTGTTGCTTGTAGATGAGGTCAGTGCAACGGAATCAGGAATACAGATCACTGTTTGTGGACTTGTTGGCGCAATAAAAGCCGGTTTTGGTTTTACGTTTACTGTAATAAGTGTGCTTGTATTAAAGCAATTGCCTTTGCCAATAACTGTATATGTAGTAGTTGTGGTAGGACTTGCAGCAACAGTTGATCCACTTGTTGCGCTTAATCCTGCAGACGGAGACCAACTGTATGTATTTGCGCCATTACCTGCTAACGTCGCAGACGCACCTTCGCAAATGGTGTAACTTAAAGGAGAGCCAATGAGTAAGTTAGAATATTTACTAAGATATATCTCACTGGTTCCAGTTGCAGACACTGTAAATGTACCAGGGGTCGGATCAAAATCACATACAGCTTCATAATTCCCAGAGTTGTGAATGTTACCAATCGCATCGATATGTATTGATCGGCCAATATCATTGCCAATTCCACCCATGCTTCCTGCACACAGAAAATTTCCAAATGGGTCGAGTTTTGAAATAAAAATATCATTCCCTCCTAAAGAAGTTAGATTATACACTCCTCCATTTGGATCGAAATCTGAGGAGCCTTGGAAATTTCCGGTAGTATAAACATTATTATCTTGGTCTAGTGTGATTGAATAAGGAACTTCAATAGATGCTCCGCCCATTATTTTGGCCCAAAGAAAGTTTCCTGTTGAGCTAAGTTTGGAAACAAAAACATCGTTAGCGCCTGCACTAGTATCTATTGACGCGAAAGAGATGTCTGGGTTGAAGTCTGCAGACCCATTCAGAATGCCGGTGATATAGATATTTCCGCTATTGTCGGTTATTAGAGATTGACCAATAACATATGAAGAGGCAGTTGAGATAAGTCCATATGCGGCAACATAATCTCCATTTGCATCAAGCTTGGAAATGAAAGTACTGTTGTTGCCATTATCAGTTAAACTAAAAGTAGTTGAAGGGCTAGGGTCGAAGTCTGCGCTGCCAGCAAAATAACCAGTCGTAAGTACATTTCCTAACATATCAATATTGATCGAGATTCCTGAATCATAAAAGGGACCGCCCATTGATTTTGCCCAAGCGTAATTCCCGTTTAAATCTAGTTTCAAAACGAACACGTCAGAAAACCCTGCTGTTGTTTGTATAGCAGAAGAGAAAGGGTTAGGGTCAAAGTCAAGAGCTCCTGAATATCCTCCTGTAATATATGAATTGCCAAATGCATCAACCTTCATTGAAGAACTAGCTTCTGAGCCACCACCACCAATTGATTTTACCCATATTAAATTACCATTACTATCATATTTTGCAACAAATATATCATTTGATCCAGCTGAGGTTGAGTTTGTAACCCCAGCACCTGGATCAAAATCAATTGTAGCTGAATAGCTACCTGCTATATAAAGATCTCCGTTAGCCATTCTGTCAATTGAGTTTGAAATACCACTTGCCAATGGCCCACCCATTTGTTTTACCCAAATAAAATTTCCATTTGCATCAAGCTTTGAAATGTAGATGTCATTAAGCCCTATTGAAGTCACATTAAAGATGCCAGGTCCTGGATCGAAATCAACGGTTCCGGAAAACTGACCTGTATTAAAAACATTACCGGCAGCATCTGTTATTGTTGAAAGACCAATTCCACCATTTCCATTTATGCCTTTGGCCCAAAGTACTGATTGTTGAGCAAAACATAAATGCAAGTTCAAAACAAGAAACAAGAATATTATTTTGTATTTATTGATCATTTACTGTTCTAAATTTAATACTCCACAATTACTGGTGAGCTTATTATACTTTCTGCCCCGTTTGCCATGGCAGCCTTAATTCTATATTCATAAACATTTCCCATATTCACCGTTTTATCCGTGAATTGTAAGGTGTTTCCTTCCAGAGTTTTTACAATAGTTGGAACTTCATCTTTCTTGGATCGGTAAATAACATATTTCTCAACATTTTTTTCATCGTACTTCCAGTTAAAATCGATCTTTTTTGCGGTTCTATCTACTACAAATGTAATGTCCTTTATTTTTTTTCTGAAGCCTGTTTCAAATAGTACATCTAGCACTCTTGAGTGGGAAGTATTGCCATCTTCATCTGAAGAGCTCAATTTGTAAGTGTAAGTTTGTCCAGGTTCATTTAGTGTGTCTAAAATACTTCCAACAGAATCTTTTCGGTTGAATATATAGAATTCTTTATACTCAAGGTCGTCCATGCTCTTCTTGAATAATATTTCTTTACTTACATCTTCACTATTGCTTAAGATATATGAAATCAAAATTCCATTTGTTTTTTGATTAACTGAAACTAATATTGGTGCTTGAGGAGCTATAGTGTCGGGACGTTTTACCTCAATTGCCTCTGATAGAACAGAGGTATTAAAGTTATTATCAGATGCGGCTATCTTGTAATAGATCTTTTTACTTAATGTTTTAAGATTTAATTTGTCGGTAGTGAATGAGTCTGTAATAATTTTTTCATTTACCTGAACAAATTCATCATTTGATCTGTTTGATTTGAATAGTTTATAACCCTGTATATCTGACTCCTTGCTTTTTCCCCAGCTTATTGTAGCGATACCTTTTTTGTCTACAATAGCTTTTAAGTCTTTTGGAGAAGCTGGCGCGACAGTGTCAATGATATTTGCAAATCGTGAGTATGAGAATAGTGTATCGTCGTTCATCAAAACCGCAGCAACTTTATAAAAGTTTAGTTGATCGGGTGATCTATCGCTATAGTTCAAGTTCGTTGAACTTTCATAGATAGTTTTGTAAACGCCATTGTCTTTATTACTTCTCATTAGAATGTATTTTTTAGGAAGTGTTGTTTCTTTGTCGTCTTCCATTCTCCATTTAAGTTTCACTATTTTATTTTGGATCACTTTAATG
>CAYYUS010000207.1:0-5412 GCA_964474925.1 uncultured Akkermansia sp.
GTTTTAAAATAAAAAATTATTTTTTTTAATTCACAATTGTAATTTTTTTTTCATGCTGTTATTTAATTTGTATAATTAAAAGCAATAGCCATTTTAGTTTTTAATCATTTGCGATATGCATCGCACATGATTTGCTACTATCAGTTTCGGTAACAATAATCATTCTATCTATTCTAATTAAGGATAGAAATATTTAAACCTCTCTTTAGTTTCGCCAAACCATATCCCATCTATTTTAGAATCACCATCAATTATCTGCTTATCGAAATAAAACAAAATCATATTTCTACGACCTTGCCCTAGCGGTGACAAGATTCTTCCACAAATTCTCTTATTATATGTTGTAAATGAAAAATCGTTCCTAAAGGGATATAATATATCCTCTTCAGCACCATATAAAATCAATTGGGGATTACTCATTTTTTTAAAAGTTAAATGATTGGCATTTACAATATTACTTAGAGAACAAAAACTGTCATAGTTTTCCTTTTTGATGGTTTGCAATGTCAATGTTGGCCCTCCAACTGAAAAAGTAATGTCAACCTGTTTTTTCTTATCTCTTTTAAATTTCGCGGTTTTATAACGATAGTTTAAAGTGTTACCGGTAATCTTTCCAATGAAAATTTGATTAGCATAATACAAATTAATTTGCTGAGAATATTCCTTAGCATATTTGTCCAGGTAATACGAATTCTTCCCGGATGTGTATCGCATCGGGACATTTGAAATATGTATAAAGTGGTCCGATTTGTTAGACACAAGTAAGTATTGAATATCTGTAATATGTACTTTATCGCCAGGAGAAGTGCAGTTAGAACAAATTTCTTCCAACTTACCATCTTCTCTGAAAGTTACATTATAATAAACCGTGTAGTCTTCTAACTTTATATTCTTATAAGTAGATTTAGAGTCTTTAAAAGCTTCTGTGTCGTTCAGTAGGTTATAAAATATATGAGACGACTTGCACCCTAATAAAAAAACGACTAAAAAAAATAACAGTTTTTTCATGGGCGAGAATTATAATTTTGGGTTGTCTGTCCATACACAACAATACCAAACTTCGTTGGATTGGGAGAAATATGATGCGGAAAATAGCGATTATAATGTATTAAGTGTTGTATATCCTTAGTAAAAATGTCGTGGATTATTAACCCCACGCCGAAGTTGTTTTTAGTATTAAATCCTCGGATTGAGAGCGAACCGGAATTATATTTATATTCATCTTTATGGTTTTCATCGTATGAAACTTCTGTAAACATTAAATCCCGACTTGTTTCATAACATTCTGTTCGATAGCCAGTAAATTTATGATAAACTATTTCAAAATTATCAAAACCACCAACTTTGCCATTGTTGTTATAATAGCTAAGAATTCCATCACCAGTAAACCATCTATCTTTACGATCACCAAGAAATCCTCCTAAGGCAAATGGCGGACCGTCATTAACATAAATAAACTGTACATGTTGGATTGAAAAATAAAATGAGCTTGCGCGTTGCCAATCGTTAGCGTTATAATTATATACAAAGCTCGTTCCAAGTGCATAGGAATTTGCAAAAGGATTAGTTAAAACTGGATAAGTAAAATCTGAAAAATAATAGAGCGGTTTCTGTTGAAATAATCTTGTACCTTCCCGATTTTCTATGTATGTCGCTCCATATTGAAAAGGATGAAGCGTTCCAACAAAAAAGAAATTGGATCTTTTTCTATTTAATAGTTTCTTAAAACCACCACGTAGTTGATCCAGATCTTTTGTACCATTCCCACCTTGCATAAACACAATATCTACGTGTGCGGATGGCCTGTAATGATTATTTGTTTGACATTGGAAATCATAAGCTGCACCCGCTGTAAATGCTAGTCGCCAATTAAGCCAAAATTTAGTTTTATCTTTGGGTAAAGCTAATAAATCTATAGTTAAACGACCTCCAAATCCATACTGGAAAGGTTTTATAGCAGCTTGAGAAATGAGTTGGATAGGATTCGCCAAAAGAATCAAAATAAGAACACCAAAAATAATTCTGTGGTTAAAGCTAATTCCCTGCATACCATTTTCTTATTAACTGTATATACCTATCTTGATTCATGTATGTGAAAATCTCATGGTCTTCATTATCACTGACTATGTTTGTAATAAAATTCTTTGGGTCATCAAATAATATTTTTGTTTTTTCAATTTCGCCCTGATGGTCGTTTTTCCGTTTATAATCAAGGCCTAAAGTTGTTGCGCTAAAATTAGTTGGATGAACAAGTAATTTTATTAAAAAGAATTTTCTTCTAGCCACATTTTTACTAAGCATTACATCACAATAATTAATACCAACATACCATTTCTTATTTAGCATTGAACAACTATCCATGTCACGAAAAGTATTTTCTCCCGGAATTGCTGCTGCACTTAGAAATATTCGTGCTTCCTGACTGGGCAATGGTTCCGTCATCATTTCATTCACAAAATCTTTTGTAACGTCGTCAGACTTTTTATCAAATTGTTTTGGATCCTTTAATATAGGTATGCTGCAATGTTTGTTTACAAAAAAATCTTTTAGCGGAAAATCCAATTTCGAAGAAGTATTAATAAATGCTGTAGTTGCTATTGTAGTGCCTAAACTATGACTGAAGACTAATATTTCTATATCTTTCGGTAACTGGTTAATGATTTTTCTTAATTTAAAAGCAGCATAATAAGCTCGATTACTATAGAACCAAAATTTACGTCCGTTTTTTTGATTCTCTTCATTTTTTGTACTAAAATTATCCTGCGATATTACATCCTTTGCTTTTGCATCATTTGAAGACCAAAAGATTGGAATAAACAAAAAATCTTCATTCGGCTTTGCAAAGTTGTTAGAAGACAAAATATCAAGTAGTGCATCTGCCTGTACACAAGCTAAACTATAAGGCACGTTATAACCATGAATAAAAAACACAACTTTTTTCCGTGATCCTAATTTTTCCTTAATATTGTTTATTGCTAAATTAGTATGGTAATTATCATATGTTGCATAAAACATGTCAATATTTGAAATGGGATTACTTAATAAACGCTTATAAAAAGCTTTATCATTTCCCTCAGGAAGGGTCTCTAAATTTGTTTTTAATTGCTGTTGATTTGCCTCAGAATTAAAAATTTTATACATAGAATATTTTTGCAAATTCGCGTCTAGTCGAACACCACCTGAAAAAAACTCATCATTTGCCCCTTTGAATAAAGACTGATTCGCATATGGGCTACCGTAACTATCCAACATTAAAGGATAATAGTCATACTTCGAGATTTCCTTCATGATATCCTGTTGAAAATACTGTTTCCAGTTATTAACTATGCATTTTTGCATAGCCGAAGTATCTACGCCCGTGACCTTATACTTCTCAAAATATTTCCATTTCGCTGCTTCTGTTTCCTGATCTCCTGCATGACAGCAATTCTGAGAAAAACAATTTATGTTGTTAATTAAAATAAGTAAACCAAATACAAAAAGTCTCATAAAATTTATATTACCGTTAAAATGCCAGTCTATTCATTTATTAATATGAATGATCCTTTTTTTTAAATTAAAACTTCTCTCCAAAACCGATTGATTGTTAATTAAATTGATTAAGGTGAAAATACTTAGTCTAATCTATTTTATTTGCATAATAATACTGTTGTCACTTTTTTACCTGAGGTACTCCCCGCAATTTTATAATCATAATTAACCAACTTATAGCCCAGCACTTCCTGTTCGTTAATTAATTTAAGTATTTGAGTTTGGTCTCCGCTTCCTTTAGTCTTTTCAAATTCAACAGTTTTGTATGTTCCATCGCTGTAACTTAATGAAACCTCTTTCTCAATGTCATTATAATAGATAGTGGCGTATTCTTTCTTTGCCTCACTTGTTGATTTAAAAGAGAAGGCAAGAAATAGTATTAATAAACCTGCCGTAGCAATAGTAATTATTTTTTTCATTTTATTGTTATTTAATTTTTTTAATTGAAACCAGTAGAAATTCAGTTTTCAATTATCATTTTGTGTTTGCTCATCTTAAGTCAATCGCAATATTATAGCCATTCTCACTAATTTTATAAGCAAAAATTAGACTATTAATTAGTATCTCATCAATGATTTCTAACGAACCTGAATTTAATCTAAAAAGTATTAAAGAGTTTTTAGTTTGTCCAATAAAAAAAGATCTTTTTTTATTATAAATGAAAGAAATTAATATTGGTTGCTTTCGATTTTTAAATTCTATTTTTCCAGATCCTGCATAGTCCTTTATCATTGAAATAACAAATGAATTATTATAAAGCATGGCAATCGAATCTGTATTTATAAAAGAGAATGACCTTAATTTTTGATCATCTTTTATAAAATTATTAATTTCGTTAGGTTTATTTTTATTCCATAACCATAAACAGCTATCACTTCGTATTCCCCCATAAACTGTTTCATCATTATTAAAATCAATAGTCAATATTTTTAGCATATCCACTCCAGCAGATTCTTTATAAAAGAATTTATTTTTGTCAATATCAATTCTTTTAAATATTCTAAGATTTCCAATCATTGATATTGAGTCTGGATAAAACTTATAAAATAATGTGTATTCATCTTTTAAACGAGAATATTGGAAGCCTATTACTTGATTTCCTGCAGCATTCCATTCTGAACGAATCTTAAGAGAGTTAATATCATACTCCTTAAAAAGTCCGAGCCGTAAAGAAAATCCAATTTTACTTCGCGCGTTGTCAATTTTAATACAATTAATATCTTTTTTTGTTAATACTTGTTGATGATCGGCACTTGCGATGCGAATTTCAAAGTCATTCAAAACGGAAAAATTCTTCCGTTTCCATTTTCTACTTATGTAATTATAAATATTTAATTTACCATCTGCAGCATACACGAGAAATTCGTCACCAATGTCAAAAGCGGAAATATTTGTTTTTTCGAGCTCAAACTGGTTAGTAAAGTGTAAGCTGTCATTGACTTTAATTATCTGAAAGCTACTTTTCTGACTATAGCATAAAAAAGGTAAAATAATTATTAAATATTTCATCATTGGCCGGATGTTGTAGCTGTTACATTTGAAGTATTAACTACTACAACATTATTTACATTATTCACAGCGGGTGTTACAGGCAAACCAGGAGAACTTACTGGCACGCTTCCTGCAGGAGGAGTAGTTACAACTGGGGGTCCGGTAACAGAAGTAGTATTAGTGATATTTAAAGTGTATGTCCATTGGTCAAGTGGTGTAATTGGAAGGCCAGGGGCTACGGCATCATGTGTTTGAGTTATCTGTAGTTGATCTCCGGGGGAAATCCCTGTTAAGTTTGTTGTAACTGCGGGTGTAATCCATGTATTAAAACTACCTGGAGGACTACCCGGCGGTAAAGTTGCAGTAGAAGAATTATAAAGTGTAGCCCCC
>CAYYUS010000208.1:0-5412 GCA_964474925.1 uncultured Akkermansia sp.
CTTGATACGCTTTTCAGCTAATTGGATTTCTAAATTTTGGAATTCAATTTCTTTGGTGATCGCATCGTACTCACGGTTGTTACGTACTTTACCTTGTTGCGATTCGTATTTTTTAATGTTCGATTGAAAATCTTTGATCGCTTGTTTTTTCTCGTTCAATTGGTTCTCAAGTTCAGCTAGTTCTTCTTCAAGATTAACAACACGAGTTTCTAATCCCGCTACAGTGTCTTCTAGGTCGCTAACTTCCAACGGTAATTCACCGCGGATGATACGTAAACGATCGATCTTACTGTCAATTAATTGTAATGAGTACAGTGACTTTAATTTTCCTTCAACTGAAGCATCAATTTTTTCTTTGATTTTTGCGCACATATCTTTAAAAATAATTTACCGGGTTAGTATTGGTCTTCGATAAATGGATTGCGAATTTAGGGAATTTTTCTGTAATTATTTCATAAAAAAGTTCGGGTGTAAACTGCTCAGATTCGTGATGACCTATGTCTAAAAGCAAAATTTTGCCTTCGGCGTCAAAAAATTCATGGTATTTGAAGTCGGATGTTATGTAACTATCTGCTTTTGAATTAATTGCATTTTTAAATAAAAACTGCCCACTTCCTCCGCAAACCGCCACTTTTTTGATGTTTTTATTTGTTAAATGGGTGTGTTTTAAGGTTTTTAAATGAAAGGTGGTTTTAACGTGGCTTAAAAAGTCCTTTTCAGGCAGTTCTTTTTCTAATTCTCCAATAATTCCGCTGCCAATTTTGAGGTGTTTATTGCTTAAAGGATAAATATCGTAAGCTACTTCTTCGTATGGATGAGCCGCTATCATAGCCGAAACAATGCGGTTTTGATCTTGAACCTCAAAAATGGTCTCAATTCGTACTTCCGGTTCTTTACTTAATTTATTTGGTTCGCCAATAAATGGTTTTGTATCCTCATTGCCTTTAAATGTTCCTGTACCATCTATATTAAAGCTACAATTACTGTAATTACCAATATTTCCGGCTCCATTTGAAAGTATGGCTTCGCGAACTGCATCAGCATGTGTTGCCGGAACAAACACCACCAATTTTTTTAGTAATTCAGTTTTAGGAGAAAGTATGCTGATATTCTTCAACCCTAACTTCTCCGCAATTTTTGCATTCACACCATCAATTACATTATCAATATTGGTATGGCACGCGTAAATGGCAATATCTTTTTTAATAGAAGAAATAATAGTGCGCTCTACATAATTACTGCCTGTAAGTTTTTTTAAACCTTTAAAAACAATAGGGTGGTGAGCTATAATTAAATTGCATTTTTTTTGAAGCGCTTCTTCAACAACAGCTTCGGTGCAATCTAAACTAAACAAAACGCCTGTGCATTCGGCATTTGAATTGCCGGTAATTAACCCGGCATTATCATAATCTTCTTGTAAGTTGAGTGGGGCAAATGCTTCAATAGCATTTGTAATGTCTTTAATTAATGGCATACTAATTTATGCTGTCTAATTTCTTTTTTACTTCATCGCGATTCTTTTTCGCGGTCTCTATTTCTTCCTTTTTCTTTTTCTTATCTTCTTCGTTGGTCTTAATGTCCTTCTCAGCTTTTTTGATCTTCTCTTTATAATCTTCTATATCGTTCTTTAGATCTTTAGCGTCTTTTTGAAGATCCTTTAACTGATCTTCTAATTTATCTAATATTTTTTTAGATGATTTGGCTTGTTCACTTACGGCATCACTACTAGCACTCACCACTTTTTTCTGAACATTTACTTCCGCTTCTTTCTTTTTAACTTCTGCTTCTTTGGTCACCAGATCTTTTTCTGCCTTTACGATCTTTTCGTTATAATTTTTTATATCATCATGCAGGTTCTTATTATCTTTTTCAAGATCTTTTAATTTATCTTCCTGCTTTGCTACTTCTTTTTCAGCATCTTTTAATCGTTCTTCTATTGGCTCTTTGGTCATTTTAATGGCAAATTCTTTCATCATTTTTTCTACAAATTTTACTTTGTCCGAATGTTCTCCACCTTTCATGTACATGCCACCAAGATCAACCGCTGTGCTCATTTTAATAGTTTTATCCTTTTTGTTCTCTTCAAATTTTGTGTAAAAATCAACTGTATTCGTGCCCCAATCTTTAATTAAGATATTATCTCCAAACACTTCGTTATTATCTTCTTTTACTTTTTCATGTTTAAAGTCTTTTAGTACTTTTTTCCACGCGCTTATGACATCATCCAATTTGGCTTCCATAATGGTAGTAGTAACCGCGTTTTGCGAACCGGTACTAAATTTCTCATTAGTTTCACTCACCGAAATTTTTTGTGCGCTAACTGAAAGCGACAAAAAACAAATACATGTAACGATTTTTTTCATAAATAAGGAGTTTTAATTAATCCAGATCCCAAACACTTCTTCTCTTCTTGTAATAAAATGGCTTGAAATAATTTTTGTTCTCTAAAATAAAAGCCATGATGAAATAAACGATAATGGGACTTCCAATAGTAAAAAACGAAAGATAGATGAAATACATACGAACGGTTGTTGTTTTTATACCCAACTTTTTTCCCCACCATTCGCAAACTCCAAATGCTTTTTGTTCAAACCATTTTTGAATCTTGGTAATCATGATTCAAATATAAGAAAATTAAGTCTTTGTCTGTAAAATTGAGGCTCCTATGCCACAGTTCAAACAGGCCTTTTTTGAACAATAATTGTCGTTAAGGTTTATAAGTCCCTGACTTACCAAGCCTGAGCGTTTGCCACAATTTAAAGCAGTGTATTGCTTTGTTTTTACATTGCTCTCAAACTTAACCTGTTCAAGGATCTCGAGGGCAAGATCCTGATACTGTTCTTTGTTTAATTTTTTACCATAAAAGAAAAAGAAATAACTGAAGGTATTTATGAGAATATTTTGGATAGAGTCTTCTCCAAGTCTTAATTCGAACGCACTTTTCTTGCCATCGGCTTTATAGTGATCTTTCCAATAACCAATAGGCTCAATGTGCAGTATCTTTTTTATGGATGCAAATGAAATATAACTCTGTGGCTCTGAAATAAGTTTTGGATCTTTATAAATTAATTGAGCAAATTGCGCCAAGCGTAAACTCGGAAAATTGGCAGGACGCAAGCGTGAATATTTAAAGATCTCTTTTTTTAATGTGCTTAATTTGTATTTACTCCTTAAAAATTCATATTCACTTTGCAAATTGCGAAGGTATTTGTCTTCAAACTGATCGTCAAGTATGCCTGCTGTGCCCAAAAGTAAAGCCTCAACTTGTTTTAGATCGTGTGTGTGTTTTAATAAAATATTTACAGGTAAATAGCTTGCTAAAAGCTCAAAGGGTAAGGCGTTCACTTTAAAGCCAAAGTTCTTTAGAAGTACAGCGTAAAACGTTTGTGTAAAATCATTATTAAAGTTGGCGAATAGTTTTTCTATCACTTCCATTTTACTTTCCAAGCGCTCAATGGCCATTCTGCTTATCCACGACGAAGCTTTTAATTCGTTCACATCTTTTAATTGATTTTGACAGGGCAATTCGGTTTTTGACCCAACCAATTTTTCGTAATTCTCAATAAAATGATCTGGTAAAAGCTCTTTCAATTCTAAAACTTCCACATTGTTATTTACGTTTTGAGGAATGTTTTTATCGGCGTTCAATACCACATGCAAAATGATATTATCGTAGCTTTTATCTTCCTGATGTTTGTGTTTTAACCAATCACTGCTATTCACATGGATCTCAACATTTCCTGCAAGCGTTACATCATCTACTTTTATTTTAGCATTAAAAAAATCGGCGCCGGCATCGCGGTTCAGTTCACCTTGTTTAATAACTTCAATATGTTTGCCACTCTTCGAAATTAAGGGAAGCGGTTTTAAAATTCGGTACTGCCAGGCAAATTGGAGTAGGTCTTCGTTTTGTTTCATAGCTCAAAATTAAGCCACGAACTAAGGATTGATTGCTACAATTTATAGTATGTTGGAAGAATTACGCGTAACCTTTGACTTTATACATCAAAAACCCAACCCACTCGTGAAGTAGGAACTGAAGGTTAAAAGCCGCGTCAACACTAGGGATAAAGAGGTGATCCAATGTAAATCTTCTTACGCCACTTACTTTATTGGTAATGTATGGGGTGATATTTGTAAACCCTGCTTTTTTAAATACCGCCAACGAACGAGGCATGTGATACGCCGACGTTACCAATAAAAGTTTAGAGTTCATTAAGCTATCACCCAACAATTTTTTTGTAAAAATGGCATTTTCGTATGTGTTCCTGCTTTCGGTTTCCATTATTACAGCACTATCCGGAATTTGGATCTCGCGTAAATATTTTTGCACGTACAGGCCTTCTTTCTTCTCGGGGAATTCAATACTTCCCGATCCTCCTGTGTAAATGATCTTATCTATTCGTCCGGTTTTGTAAAGTTTTATAGTTTGAAATAACCGATCGCCGCTGTGCGAAAAATTTATTTTCTTTAAACGCATATCTACTTCTCCAATGCCGCCTAAAACAATGGCTCCATCATAATGTGTTTTTGTGAGGTCATGATCGGTTGTAACAGGTTCATATGCTCTAAAAAATTCGTCAACTATAAATGAGTTACAAGAAATGTACAATACAATAACTGCAGCGATCCTTAATTTTTTAGCGCGTGTTTCAATTTTGGTGATGAAGGAATATAGCAATAGACCAAATACCCACACAAGGGGTGAGATCATAAATCCTAGTATTTTGGAAAGCATAAAAAACACGTTTAAAAGTAATACTTATATCTCAAAAATGACACTTTATGATTAGGCTTTAAACGCTTATATTTACACTTTAAGCTTATACTGTATGAAAAAGATACTTATTGCAAATAGAGGAGAGATAGCGCTTCGCGTAATGAAGAGCGCTCGCGAAATGGGTATTAAAACCGTTGCCATTTATTCGGAGGCTGATAGAAATGCACCTTTTGTAAAGTATGCCGATGAGGCTGTTTGCGTTGGTCCTCCTCCAAGTTCACAATCCTATTTGCAAGGAGATAAGATCATTCAAATTTGTAAGGATCTTAAGGTAGATGGAATTCATCCAGGGTATGGTTTTTTAAGTGAGAATGCCGATTTTGCTCGTAAAGTAAAAAAGGCGGGATTGATTTTTATTGGTCCAAGTGCAGAGAGTATGGACCTCATGGGCGATAAATTAAGCGCTAAAGCAACCGCAAAAAAATATAAAGTGCCAATGATCCCCGGATCGGATGGTGCTATTAGCGATGTAAAAGAAGCTATTAAAGTTGCTAAAGAAGTTGGCTTTCCTCTTTTGATAAAAGCTTCTGCAGGTAGTGGCGGGAAAGGAATGCGTTTGGTGGAAAAAGAAAGTGAAGTAGAAGAACAAATGAAAATGGCCATTAGCGAAGCAATTTCTGCTTTTGGTAACG
>CAYYUS010000209.1:0-4966 GCA_964474925.1 uncultured Akkermansia sp.
TATACCAATCGATCTTACGTGTGTAATTCATAATAGCGAACATCACTACAAACAACCCTAAGCTTCCAATAAGCAGAGCATAGCTTTCGAGTTGAATGATCACGAACATGAATCCATAAAGCAACGTGAGCATGCCGCCAATGGCTGCAAAAACACGCGTTCCTTTAAACAAGTAATAAATAAAATACGTTATTGCCGCTACCGTCATTACCGTAGCAATTAAGTATGCCAATGAGAATATCATATACTCACTGAAAGATAATAGCAAAGTATAGAACAAGCATAAAGCAAACCCTACAATAATATAATTAAATGGATAGATCCTTTTTTGTTGCGTGATCTCTACAAAAAAGAAAACCAGAAAAGTTAGCAAAATGATCATCATGGCATATTTAACTGAACGACTTGTTTTTTGATAACCATCAATTGGCATAATAAGATCTACGCCAAAAGCACTATATGAAATGTTATAGGCATCGTCGATGAACATTTGCGGATAATTACGATTCAAATGCAATACCTTCCAATTTGCTGTAAATCCATTTACATCAACCGTAGAAGTATCAGGCAAAAATTGTCCATTAAAAGCAGGCGTTTGCCACGAAGAGTTCACTTTTACCTTTGTTGTTTTTCCAACTGGCACAAAAAATAATTGCTCACTTCCTTTCAGATCAATATCTAAATTTATATCGTGTCCCGAAGCCAAAAATTTATCCACACTATCTATCATCAATTGAGATATAGCGCCCGATTCAAAAACATCTCTGGCAACAACACCCGGATTGAATTGATAACTCTCATTATCAAATCGCATCTCTAATTTTTCTTTTATGCCTCGCATGTCGCTCAGCCCTAGCACTACAGAGGCTTCTTTCCAAACAAAATTCTCTTTTGGAATGGTGATCGCATTCAAGTTGAACTTACCAAACGATGCATTGATCTTTACTTTAGAATTGTAGACCACAACTTCGTAAATATTACGATGTCTTTTTTCAGGAAGCACCTTTCCGTCAAAATCAACTTTATCCGGAAGGATGTACAAATGATGTTTAACCGAACGCATCACTTTATTAGTGTCGCGATAGTACTCAAGATAAGGTAAAACTAAAATAGGTCCGGTAATGGTTTGCCTACCACTCCATTTGTTGGAGATATCAGCGAAAGCCTGCGCTTGATTGCCCTCCCGTTCATCAATAAGACCATGAATAATAACCTGAGGAATAATAAAAATAAGAAGGAGAACAAAAATAATGATGCTTTTAATGAAGATGTGGTATTTACCAAATACACTTTCTTCCTTTGGAATTTGCGAAAGTCCAGGTTGCGGGTTGTTGTTTTCTTCCATGTTTGGGGATTTTATACCCAAAGGAAGATAATTAAAGCCTTACTTGAACGATTTTAACGAAGTTTAGAATTTCATTGTTCCACCAATTGCTTTGCGCGATTTACGTTTAGCAGGTCCTTTTGACCCGATCTCGTAACCTAACGTTAGTTCATGTGCCCCAGCAGTAGTTTTAGAACTCAAACTCGAAATAGTATAATCGTAACTATATCCCACTTTGAATCCTTTACCAATGGGCTCGAAACCAATAAGGAATGCAATACTCTCGCTGTTGCTATATCCTTTATATGTTTTAAAAGGTATACCTCTGTACCCAACCGTAAAATTTATCATTTTAAAAAAATAAGCTACGCCAAGGTCCAACTGATCGTTAACCCCTTGATGTCTGTAATGTATCAAACCTCCTACCGAATGAGGTGAAACATCTTCCGCCTTTTCAGGCTTTACAATTTCGTAACGGTAACCGCCATGCGCGCTAATAAGCATTGGCAATACAGCACCTTTACCTAATAAACTTTGATCTGGTTGATTTAAATGACGTGCCGAAACACCAAACCACATCAATTTTGAATCCAATAATAAACCACTACCTACATCAAAAAATTGCATAGGAGCCGCAGGCCCATTACCATCAAGAGAGGTTGGTGAATTAGTGATCAATTGATCGTTAAATATAAGTCGGCTTACCTGATATTTCTTTTGATTAAAACACGCTTGCAAACCTGCTCTTAATTTGAAGTTACGATCTATGTCGAATGCATACGCCAAATTCAATCCCACTTGTGTATTTGTAAGGTAAGAACTACCGGCTTGATCTTGCAAAAAATAAAGTCCTGCTCCAGCATTATACTTCACTAAACTTCCATCATACGAAGCAAGGTAACTTGAAAAACCTCTTTCAACAACTGGCCATTGATTGCGATAAGCACCCGCGAAGCGATGAATGCTTGATCCTGCACCTGCAAAAGCAGGATTGATGTACTGGGGAACCGAATTGAACTGTGTGAATTCAGCATCCTGGCCAAAGCTCTCGGAAACTATTCCAAGAACGAAGAATAAATACATTAATTTTTTCACTTTACTTCTTTATTAGTTTAATAGTTAATTCCGTTTCGTTTTTTTCTGTAGCAATTGGCTCTAACTCTATCACCACCGATTGATAACCTTCTTCTTGCACAATAACCTTATATGTTTTTAGAGGGTTAACTACAATAATGAATTTTCCTGTTTTAGGATTTGAATTAAAAATGCCGGCTACTTTATTAGACTCATTATCCAATAACGTGATCTTTCCTTTTCCGGCCACATTATCCTTGAACAACAAACCACTCTTTACTTTAAGATCGTTATCACCAAAGCGCGTGTCGATCTCATAAATATCAGTGTTCCCGTAAGTATCATCTTTTAAGGATGAGTAATATCCCTTCTGGCCATCCACGTTCAATACAAAGAACACATCGTTACCCACAGTGTTTATTGGGTATTCCAAATTTTCAGCCGGACTAAACGTATTTGTCTCTTCATTGTAAGTTGTTCTAAATACATCAAACTCTCCCATGGTATTATGGCCTTTAGAACTGAAATAAAAAGTACTTCCGTCCACATGCATATAGGGCGATTCTTCGTCGTAAATAGTATTGATGCCTGGACCAAGATTATACGCCGAAGACCATTTTCCATTTGGCAATCTTTTTATTCTGTAAATATCCTTTCCTCCGTAACCTCCGGGCCTTGTGCTACAGAAATACATGATGCTAGTATCATTTGTAAAGCAAGCACTTGATTCGTGATATTGAGAATTTATCTCCAAACCAAATACAAATGGTACTTCCCATTTACCTTTAGAGTTTAATTTTGTTTCGTATAAATTTCCATTAATGCCATCAGGCGTTGAACGGTAAACTATCATTTTATAACCATCCGGACTTATCGCCACACAACCATCATTCTCTTCTGTATTAACCGGTTTTCCTGCATTTTCAGCCGGACCCCATGCGCCATTTACTTTATGACTCACGTAAATATCCTCATGATAATATCCAAACTGATCTTTTTTATTGTTTACACCGCCTTCTCTGCGCGACGTAAAATACAACGCGGTTTCATCCGAGGTAACTATTGGAACATACTCCGGATAAGCCGAATTAATATTCTTTCCAATATTTCTTACAATAGAGCGATGTGGACTGGTCATATATTTTTTCGCATTCCTGTTAACCCCTATCATAAAATTAACTCCCTCATCATTCACGATCCTCTTTTTATTCTTTAAACATTGTTGCAAAACAATAATGCTTTCGTCGAACATCTTTTGTTTATGCTTTATCATAGCTAAACAATATAATGCATCCGCTTTTTTAGATGCTTTAAGTTCCTTCTCGTGAACCAAAAGACTGTCCAAGTGATATTGCAATTTCAGTTTGCAATAGGTAGATAAAATATTCGCCTCTTCTTCTTTTGCATCATGAGCTACGATCCTTCTATAAAATCCTAAAGCATTATAATAATCCTCACTCTTAAAATAGAACGCAGCTTCCTTCTTAAGTAATTTCACAAAATCCTTGCTTTGTGCAAAAGACAAAAGTGAACTGGTAACCAATGTTAATATGAACGTGAACTTACGCATAGAACTATCTTAATAAAGTAACGTCTCCTGTTTTATCAATGATCTGACCATTATACAACTCCACGTATATCTTATACACGTAAATATCCTGGTTGCATATTTTCCCTTTGTAATAGCCATCCCAACCTTGCGTAGGATCTTCTGTAGCAAACATCACTTCTCCCCAACGAGAATAAATGGTGAATTTTATCTTCACTACACCTTTCATGTTTCCATGGAAGATATCGTTACTAAGATCGGCAGGGTTAAACGTTGTTCCCGGTGATCCATTTGGATTTGGCGTGAACGCGTTTGGCATTTGAAAATAACTATCGTCAAGTACAATAACCCTCTCAACAAGTTTAAATGTATCTCTGCAACCTTGAGAATTTATTGCCATCAACATTACTGAATAACTGTTAGGCGCTGAATATGTGTGGGTAGCATCCAACGTGTTTGTTGTTGTGGAAGTTGTTCCATCGCCAAACGACCAAGTATAACTTGTTGCACCTGTAGTTAAATTATTAAATGTAATGAGCGCTTCAGGTAAATATAAAGTAGTGGTGGTTACCGGCGAGAGGCTGGCAACCGGCGCAGGGAATACTCTAATGTTTTTTGCAGCCGTATCGGAACAACCATGAATATCACTTGCTATTAAAGATGATGTAAACGTTCTGGTAGTTGCCGTAAAATTCACATACTGAGTACTTGCACTTGCTGTGCTTGCACTATTTGCATTTCCAAAAGCCCAATTATAAACCGTAAATCCTGGAACAGCAGGGAAGTTAACTCGTAAAGGCGAACAACCACTATCAGGAGCTGCGGTATAAACAATATTTGGCTTTGGATAGATAATAGAATTCAATGTATACGAATGCGAACAACCATCAGCATTTGTTACACTTAATTGCGTTACACTTGCCTGAGGTGTTGCACCTGGATTTGTATATTGGAATCCGGGAATACTTAATGTACTCGAACCTGAACTGCCAAAATTCCATGAATAGGTTGAAGCTCCT
>CAYYUS010000209.1:4976-5412 GCA_964474925.1 uncultured Akkermansia sp.
GTATTTGTAAACGTGATCATTCGCGGATGACACACAGCAGTATCAGCAATAAATCCAGCTTGAGGCTGCGCAAACACACCAATATTATCAGTTATTGAATCTTTACAACCGTTGACGTTTGTTACAACCAATTTAATTGGGATAGTTACTGAACCTGATCCCGCAGCATTAGTATAAGTTTGCGAAGGATCAGTTGCAGTAGTTGTATTACTAAAACTTAGATCCCAGAAATTACTTGTTCCACCAACACTTGTATTTGTGAATGTAACATTGAACGGCGAACACCCAAACTTAGGGAAGAATGTAAATGAAGGAGCAGGATTACCAAATAACACCACTGTTTTCTTTATACTATCTCCACAACCCCCTGCATTATTTGCGATCAACGTGATTGTGTAGGTTTGATTAGCAGTTGTTGGTGAAGAGTAAATATGCA
>CAYYUS010000210.1:0-5401 GCA_964474925.1 uncultured Akkermansia sp.
TTTACATATTCCATTTCAAAGCAAAGTCCCGTAGGGACGACATATTGGTAAAACCAGAATAACAAACAACAACAAAGCCCCTTTAGGGGCGACATATTGGTTCAATCAAAATAAAAAAGCCCCCCGTAAACGGAGGGCCTTCAATTTAATTTCGGTTCAAATTACTTACCAGCAGAAGCCTTGATCTTATTATTCATCTCTGTTGCTTTTGCTTGATCGTTGGTAAGCATATATAACTTACGCAAAGCGCTCATGGTGGCTTTATCTTCTGCTTTTATAGTTAAAGCTTGTTCCAAATGAGGGATCGCTTTTTTATAAAAATCCTGTGATTTAGTTTCCAATTCTTTGCCTTTTGTTTTAGCTTCGGTTAAAGGCAAATTACCCGCTTTGGTTTGATAATACCCACCAAGGTTATTATACATAGCACCTAGGTTATAAAGTGAATTATATAGATGATCCTTATTTGCCGGATTCAACTCTATCACTTTCTTATAATCAACTTCAGCCTTAGTGAATAGCTCATCGAAATTCGCAGGCTTTTCTTTATCCTTACCGGTAGCATCCTTTGGGTTTGCCATATTATCGTAAATATTTCCACGCACTAAATAGAACAATGCATTAGAAGGATCTTTTTCTATAGATGCCGAAAGATTTCCGATCGCCTCCTGTTGTTTACCTTTTGCAAGAAATAAATTTGTTTCGGTATTCAACAGATCCATATCGCCAGGGAAAGCTGTGCGACCTTTACTTAAAATAGCCAGTGCGGCAGAAGTATCTTGTTTACTTAAATTTGCCGTGTACATAGCCTGATAATTATATGGTGTGGCAATTTTAAGATCTACCATCTTCTTGTTGTACTCCAATATTTTTGAAGTGTTTTTAGCTCTTCCCGCGCTAACGCAGGCATTGTAAAAATTAGCGGTGTCTTTTTTACGTGTCATGGCCATATTTAAATAAGCCACTTTGTAAAAATAATCAGCTGCTTCATCAAATTTTTTGGCTTTGTATTTTCCACTGGCAATGTTACCGGCTTCCATTTTCATTTGCATGGCTACCAAGGTAAATTTTATATCATCCTCACTTAACTGCGATGTTCCTTTAGTAAAGCCATCCTGGATCACTTCCATATATTTTGCGTCAACATCCTTTATTTTATCTACTGCTTCATTCGCTAATTCGAATTCTGCAGTTGGCGTATTACCATATGCCAGATCATTACGCTCTTTTTTATCAGTTACAGTAGCTTCCAATTTTTTGGTTTCCTGCATGAACGCGTAATTGTAATAGTTATAATGAATACGCGCTTTGTAGGCCCAGGTCTTACCTTGATTTTTTGTATCATCATTGGTTAAGGCAGCTTCAATGGCTTCCTTTGCTTTGTTCAAATAAGCAAGATCCGGCTTACCGTCTTTTAATGTTGATTCATAATCATTCAAAGCTCTCCACGCGGTTTGAACTTTCATTTTTTGCGAGATACCGAACAACGGTAAAAGTGCAAGTGCAATAATTCTTAATGATCTCATAAGGGTTCTTTATTTAAGTATATGACACACATTTTTTCAAATTGCATGCCATATACTTTTAATTTAACAATTTTTACTCTTTTGTTTCTTCGTTATCGGTTTTTGCGTCCGTTTCAGGGGTGTCCGACTGTCCGTTCTCAGAGATAATATCTCCTGGAGTCACGCTTTCTTCTTCATCATCGCGATCTACTTTTGTAACTGCAGCAATATCATCTGTTTCAGAAACATTGATCAAACGAACACCTTGTGTTGCTCTTCCCATTACACGCAGATCGGCAACTTTGATACGAATGGTAATTCCATTTCTTGTAATGATCATCAAGTCGTTCTCATCTGTTACCGATTTAATGGCAACTAAACTTCCTGTTTTATCAGTGATGTTGATCGTTTTTACACCTTTTCCTCCACGATTTGTGATACGATATTCATCCACATCACTTCGCTTACCATATCCTTTTTCAGATACAACTAATACGTTCATGGTTGGATTATCAATACAGATCATTCCGATCACTTCATTTGTTCCACCTTCATCAGCCAAGTCAACTCCAATAACACCACTGGCATTTCTACCCATTGGCCTCACTTTTTCTTCGTTGAAACGGCAAACCTTACCCATTTTGGTAGCGATCATGATCTCATTCTTACCATTAGTTAATGCTGCTTCTAACAATACATCTCCTTCGCGAATTGTGATGGCGTTGATACCATTTGCACGTGGACGAGAATATGCTTCTAATGTGGTTTTTTTGATGATACCGTTTTTGGTACACAATACAATAAAGTTATTATTAATGTATTCATCTTCCGATAAGCTTCTTACATTAATAAATGCTTTTACTTTATCATCAGGTGCAATACTCAATAAATTTTGAATTGCTCTTCCTTTGCTTGTTTTGTTTCCTTCCGGAACTTCATATGCACGTAACCAGAAGCATTGTCCTTTTTCGGTGAACAATAATAAATAGTTATGCGTTGAAGCAATGAACATGTGCTCAATAAAATCTTCATCACGAGTAGATGAACCTTTACTTCCTTTTCCTCCTCTACCCTGCGCACGGTATTCATCTAAATTTGTACGTTTGATATAACCCATATGAGAAATGGTGATCACCACATTCTCATCGGCTATCATATCTTCCATTTTAAGATCATCGCCCGCGTAAACAATTTCGCTTCGGCGATCATCACCATACTTTTCTCTGATCTCTAATAACTCATCTTTAATGATCTGAAAACGACGCGTTTCATTTGATAAAATATCTTTGTAGTTCGCAATGGTCTTCATTAATTCATCGTACTCTGCTTTTAATTTACCAACCTCTAGTCCGGTTAATGTTCTTAAACGCATATCTAAAATAGCACGTGCTTGAATATCCGATAAACTGAATCGTGTGATCAATTCATCTTTTGCAGCATCGGGCGATTCGCTTTCTTTGATGATCTTAATAACCTCATCAATATTTTTTTGTGCAATTAATAAACCTTCTAAAACATGAGCGCGTTTTTCGGCTTGTACCAAATCGAACTTGGTACGGCGAACAACAACTTCATGACGGTGCTCAACAAAATAATGAATTTGTTGCTTTATATTTAAGATCTCAGGGCGACCATTTACCAAAACAACATTATTGATAGAGAATGAAGTTTGAAGCGCGGTGAATTTGTAAAGATTATTCAATACAACATTACTGATAGCATCTCTTCTTAATTCATAAACAACACGAATTCCTTCACGGTTACTCTCGTCACGGATCTCTGAAATTCCCTCAATTTTTTTCTCGTTACAAAGTTCCCATTGACGTTTGATCATCTCCGCTTTATTGATCTGATACGGAACTTCTGTTACTACAATACGTTCTCTATCATTTACTTGTTCAATAACTGCTCTCGCACGCATAATTACACGTCCACGACCAGTAGTTAATGCTTCTCTTACACCTTCGTAACCGTAAATAATTCCTCCGGTTGGAAAATCAGGCGCCTTAATTAATTTAATTAAGTCTAAAATATCTATTTCGCGATTATCAATGTAAGCAATGGTAGCATCAATAGTTTCACGCAAATTGTGCGGCGCCATATTTGTGGCCATACCAACAGCAATTCCTGAAGAACCATTAACGATCAAGTTTGGAACACGACTTGGCAGAACGGTTGGCTCTGTCAAAGAGTCATCAAAATTGGGTCTAAAGTCTACAGTGTCCTTTTCAATGTCAGCCAACATCTCTTCGGCTATCTTACGAAAACGAACTTCCGTATAACGCATTGCCGCAGGAGGATCTCCATCCATGCTTCCGAAATTTCCTTGTCCATCTACCAACATATAACGTAAACTCCAATCCTGAGCCATACGCACCATGGTGTCATAAACCGACGAATCTCCATGCGGATGGTACTTTCCAAGAACCTCTCCAACAATACGAGCCGACTTTTTATACGGTCTATTGTGTAATACTCCAAGATCTAGCATTCCGTACAAAACCCTTCTGTGCACGGGTTTCAGGCCATCTCGCACGTCGGGCAAGGCTCTAGATACGATAACCGACATCGAATAATCGATGTAGGCTGTTTTCATTTCATCCTCAATATTAATAGGAATAATTTTTTCTCCTTCTGTCATATGTTCTTCTTGTTAAATTTCTATCTTAAAATTATTTTCTCTTTATGCTTTTTTGTCAGTCAAAAAATCCAACCAAAAGCTGGTATTTACCGTATAACTATAATAAAAGCTACAGCGAATGAAAGTACCGAAAAATCAGCAATTTGAAGTAAAACTTTTCAACAAATTTATTGTTAAAAATTACCAATAGTGCACAAGGAAAGGCGGTTTATAAATAATATTTTTGAGTGTGGCACAGTATGTGTAATTTAAACAAATTAAAAGTACGGATATGGAAGCAAAATTCTCGCCCAGAGTAAAAGACGTGATCACTTATAGTCGCGAAGAGGCTATGCGTTTAGGGCACGACTACATAGGCATTGAACACCTCATGCTTGGAATGATCAGAGATGGTGAAGGTGTTGGAATGCGTCTCTTAAAAAGCCTCGGAGTGGATTCTGCGGAGCTTCGTAAGTTGATCGAACAAGGTTTAACTCCGGGATTAAAGAAATCAAATAATCTCGCCAATATTCCTTTAGTAAAGCAAGCCGAAAAAACATTGAAGCTTACTTACCTCGAAGCAAAAACATTTAAATCAGTACAAATAGGCACAGAGCACTTATTGCTTTGTGTATTAAAAGACCCAGACAATATCGTTACAAAAAGTTTATTGCGTTTTGGCGTTGATTACGACGCTACACGAGCAGAATTAGAAGGCTTTGTAGATAGCCCTGATAAAATTGAAAATTCAACTGCTGGTAATGATGATGACTCTGATGAGGAAGCATCGTTTGGCGGTGGCGGAACTAGTAGTCCACAAAAAAAACAAGGTGAGAACAAAAGTAAAACACCTGTGTTGGATAATTTCGGACGCGACCTTACCAAAATGGCAGAAGACGGAAAATTGGATCCTGTTGTAGGACGCGAAAAAGAGATTGAGCGTGTATCGCAAATTTTATCGCGTCGTAAAAAGAATAACCCAATTTTAATTGGTGAGCCCGGTGTGGGTAAATCGAGTATTGCCGAAGGATTGGCTTTACGTATTGTAGAAAGAAAAGTGAGTCGTATTTTATATAACAAACGCGTGGTTACCTTGGATCTTGCCAGTTTAGTGGCAGGTACAAAATACCGCGGGCAGTTTGAAGAAAGGATGAAGGCCATCATGAACGAGCTCGAAAAGAACCGTGATGTGATCCTTTTCATTGACGAGATACACACAATCGTAGGTGCCGGCGGAGCCAGCGGTTCCCTCGATGCTTCCAATATTTTCAAACCGGCC
>CAYYUS010000211.1:0-5382 GCA_964474925.1 uncultured Akkermansia sp.
CGATTTTAAACAAACCATTATGCAAGAATTGTATAACGGAATGATCAACGCGCGTTTAAGTGAGTTAACAAAACAGGCAAGTCCGCCATTTATGTTTGGTTATACAGGGTATTTCTCAATGGTAAGAAGCAAAGCAAGTTATGGAAGTTTTGCCGTTACATCTAACGGAAAAGAAGTGGCTGCTTTGAAAGCATTAATTACGGAGAACGAACGTGTAAAACGTTTTGGATTTAATCAAAGCGAATTGGATCGTCAGAAAAAGCAATTGATGACCAATATGGAAAATCAATTTAACGAGAAAGATAAGACCGAATCGAAGCAATTGGTAATGCAATATGTTTACAATTTTTTAACCGGAGAGGCAGAGCCCGGTGTAGAGAACAGATATACCTATTACAAGGATCTTGTTCCTCAAATAAAATTAGAGGACATCAACGCTTTGGCAAAAAAATGGATCGGGAATGGAGAAAATGCTGTTTCGATCATGATGTTGGCAGAGAACGAAACAAGTAAAAAACCTTTGGAAGATGATATTAAAGCTGCCTTTAACGAAGCGCAAACAAATAAAGATATTAAGGCGTATGAAGATAAAGTGATCAACGAGCCATTGATCGCTAAAAAACCTTCGCCGCAAAAAGTGTTTAAAACAGCAGATAGAGGTTATGGAATTACTGAGTGGACATTAGGCAATGGCGTGAAAGTATTACTAAAGCCAACTACATTTAAAAATGATGAGATCAATATGCAGGCATATAGTCCGGGTGGAACATGTTTGTATCCTGAAAAAGATATGATCAATGCTGATTTTTCTAATTCTATACAAGATGAATCGGGATATGGGAAATTTGATGCAACTGCGTTAGAGAAATATTTACAAGATAAAACGGCGAGATTATACACCGGCGTTGGAACTTACGACGAGAGTTTATTCGGTAATTCGAATAAAAAAGATATTGAAACCTTATTGCAATTGGTGAATTTGGTTTTCACTAAACCACGTAAAGATTCCGTAGCATTTTTATCGGCCATCGAAAAACAAAAAGCATTTCTGCAAAATGCAGGTAGCGATCCCGATCAGGTATTTGGTGATTCAGTGCGTTATTTCATGAGTAGTTATCACTTTAGTGCAAAGCCAACTAAAATGGAAGATCTGGCGAGATTAAGTCAAAAACGTTGCAATGATATTTTCAAAGAACGTTTTTCAGATCCAAGTGATTTCATGTTCATTTTTGTAGGAAGTTTTAACTTAGAAGAAATAAAACCTTTGATAGAAACATATATTGGAGGCATCTCGGCAAGTACAAAGCACGAGACCATAAAAGATATTGGCGCTAAAACACCAAAGGGAACGTATTCTAAAGTTTACAAAAAGGGAAATGAGCCAAGGAGTCGCGTTAATTTATCGTGGACAAATGCGTTTGAATATAATCGCAAAAACAGATTTGAGGTTTATGCTTTAATGAAGTTATTGAACATTACTTTGCGTGAAAATTTACGTGAGGACAAAGGTGGAGTGTATGGTGTAGGAATTTACCCTGCTATGAGTTATACGCCAACTGCAGGATTAAAGATCACTTGTAGTTTTGCTTGTGCGCCTGATAACGTAGAAAAATTAGTAAATGCAGCGAAGGAAGAAATTGCGAAAGTGAAAAAAGAAGGAGGCAGTGAAGAGAATTTAACCAAAGTGAAGGAAGGATTTTTGAAAGAGCGCGAATTACAATTGAAAGAAAATGATTTCTGGATGAGCTATATTATGGGCAGCGAAACAGCCGGTGAGAATTTGGCGGATATTGACAAGTATAACGATTGGGTAAAGGCTTTAAAGAAGGAAGATTTTAAAGCATTTGCCAATAAGTACATTGTTGATGGCGAGTTAAAGCAATTTGTCTTAAATCCTGAGAAATAATTCTGGACCTCGGCATAGTAAATAAGAAAGTTTTTGTTGCAGCACTCGATTGGGGTTTGGGTCATGCCACCCGTTGTGTGCCTATTATAAGAACGCTTTTATCCAATGGAAATACAGTAGTTCTTGGTAAAACTTCTTTAACCGAAAAGGTCTTTCAACAAGAGTTTCCGGAATTGGAACGTGTAGAATTACCGGAATATAATATCTCTTACAGTTCTGTTTTACCTTTATGGCTTAAGTTGGGATCGCAATACCCAAAGATCTTAAATACGATCAAGAAGGAGCACGAACTTCTTGAAACGTGCATCTCAAAGCACAAAATTGATGTTGTTATTTCGGACAATCGCTATGGACTTTATTCGAAGAGGGCTCGCAGCATCATTATGTGCCATCAATTAAATTTGAAAACACCTTTTTTTCAAAAATGGTCGAATAGCACGCATGTTGAATTATTAAATAAATTCAATGAGGTATGGATTCCTGATCATGAAGAAAAGGATAAAAAACTGGCCGGAGAATTAAGTGAGAATGTATTTGGATTGAATTGCAAATACATTGGACCTTTAAGTCGTTTAGTGAAAAAAGAAGCCGAAGCAATATACGATCATCTGTTTTTATTATCCGGCCCCGAGCCAACGCAAACAGACCTTTTAAAAAGTGTGATCGATAAATTGAAGGATTACAAAGGGAAAGCGGCTATAGTTTCAAGCTCTGCCTTACACTACGGTTTGCGGGAAAATATAGTTCTTATTAAATTACCCAATGCAAATGAACTTTCTCAACTAATAGTAGCATCAAAAGTTATTGTTTGTAGAAGTGGTTACAGTACGTTGATGGATATGTATGTTTTAGGAAAAAAGGAACTCATTCTTATTCCAACTCCAGGTCAAACGGAACAGGAATATCTGGCGGAATATTGGAGTAAGAAATATAAAAGTGTGCATTTGCCGCAAGAGCAATTGAGCAGTTATTCGTTCTAATTTTCAAACTGATAGTGACTATAATCATTCAAAATGGTATGCAAAAATTCAAGATCATTTTGTTTTGAATTCTCTATTCCCAATTTCTTTTTTAATTTGTCACTCAGTTGCTTTAAATGTTGTGGTTGCTCTTGCTTCTCGCAAAATTCTAAAACCTCTTTTATTAAGTTTGCTTCTTTATCATTAAGCAAAGCAACTTGTTCGTAAACTATTTTGTATTCGGGTCTTTGCTGATACAAAATGGTATCTCTAATAGAAAGATTTGTATTCAATTTTATCACCGTAGTTCCTGCGGCAATATCACCTAAGCGCTGACTTTTTTCGGTGGCTGCAATACTTACAATAGCGATAACCGGTGAAATAAGTGATACATCCATCAAACGCAACATCGAACGAATAAGATAGGATCCAAAACCGGGTTGTGTGCCATCGATCTTAACTACTTTGATGTTCACGATCTTCTTTCCAAAACTTTGTCCGTTCAGAAATGTTTCGCAAAGCAAATGATATAATCCAGCGGGCACAAGTAGAAGGATCAAGATGCCTATCATAACGGCATTGTAACTGTCAGAATGATCGTTTTCTCCTGTGTAATAATTCCTGCTGAGCAGAAATGTGAAAAAAAGCCAGTACACCAAAATGGTATAAACAATAACAAACACCTGATCTAAAAGCCCCGCTAGGATGCGATATCCTACACCTGCAGGCTCATAACCAAGGGCCACGTTTTGTGTGGTATTTATTTGTATTTGTTCCAATTCGGTGGTTTGAATTTAATGTATAAATATATATATTTATATTCACTTAAGCAGGTATGAAAGAGATCACGTTTTTGAAGCAGAATGAAAAAAAGTGGACGGAGTATGAGACCAAACTAAATGCTAAGGATAACATAGACCCTGCGGAACTTACCAATATGTTCGTTGAATTAACCGACGATCTTTCTTATTCAAATACCAATTATCCGCAAACACGTACGCAGGCTTATGTAAATAATCTGGCTTCTAAAGTTCACCATTTGGTTTATAAGAACCGAAAAGAAAAGGGAGGCCGTTTCCTGAATTTTTATGTGTATGAGGTGCCCATGTTCTTTTCAAAATATCACAAGCAATTATTTTATTCGTTCCTTATTTTCGGTTTAGCTACATTTTTAGGAGTTGTATCTCAAATATACGACGATAGTTTTGTGCGCTTGATATTGGGAGATTATTATGTGGATCTAACCATTGAGCGAATAAAGAACGGAAATGCCTTAGGTATCTATGGAGAAGAGAATCAATTTTTGATGTTTGTTTGGATCACATTAAATAACATCAAAGTTTCTTTTTATGCATTTGTACTAGGCTTGCTCACAGCATTTGGAACCGGATTTATGTTGGTGAATAATGGTATTATGTTAGGTTGTTTCTTCACGCTCTTTTTTCAGTATAATATATTGGATAAAGCTTTAAAAGTTGTTTGGATCCATGGCGCTTTTGAGATATCAGCTATTGTTTTGGCGGGTTGCGCCGGAATTGTATTGGGAAATAGTTTTATTTTTCCGGGCACTCATACGCGTTTAGAATCTTTTAAAATGGCGGTAAAACACGGACTCAAGATCATCATAGGCCTTCTTCCTATTTTTATCATCGCAGGTTTTCTGGAAAGTTTTGTAACACGTTATACCGAAATGCACATCGCTTTATCTATCACTATCATCGGTCTTTCGTTCGCCTTCATTATTTTCTATTTTATTTTTTTACCAATTTATTATAAACGTAAGTACCCACTATGAGAGCAAAAGTATATGTAAGAAAAGCCAGAACCTTTGGAGAGATCTTTGGAGATACCATTGGTTATATGAGGCAAAATTTCAAGTCATTGTTTGGCTCTATACTGTTGTTGGTATCGCCATTTGTTTTAATAGCAACCGTTCTTATAACGTTTTTATTTAAGAACATGTTCGCTAATATCACCTCGGCAGCAAATGATGTTATGGGTTTTTATGCATCCATGGCCGGAACCATGCTGTTGATGACATTATTGTCGTTATTAGGCTATACAGCTTTTGTAACCGTTTTGAACGAGCATATGCTTTTGAATGATAGCTTACCCGAAAATGAAAAGCCCCAGATTAAAGATATTATAAAAAATTTTTTCGGACAATTCCTTCGTGGCTTAGGCGCTATGTTCATATTGGTAATTCTTAGCTTGGTTCTGGGATTGGTTGTAGCGTTAGTGTTTGGATTAATGGCCTTGCTTATCAAGATAAGTGCAGTTTTAGGCATATTATTATTTATACTGGTATATATTTTTTTCTTACTCATTGTTATGCCTATTGTTCTTTATTATTTTACCGCCATTTTATTCACGTCGCAACGCCACCGTATAAATGTGTTTCAGGCCATCGGAAAAGTGTTCAAGAATTTTAAAGGAAATTTTTGGATCACCTGGTCGCTTTCTTTCCTTGGAGGTTTGATCACTTATATTTTAAGTTTCATTGCATTTCTTCCTTCT
>CAYYUS010000212.1:0-5358 GCA_964474925.1 uncultured Akkermansia sp.
GGATAACTCGTATAGCGAGGTGCCGGGATATTGTATTTTGAAACAAGATCTGCTGACATAAGCTTATTTTTTAGGACAACACTTTACCTGCTGTTTACAAACTTGATCAACTCCTACTTCCTCCACCAATTTAGGACTCAAATGATCGATACCTAAATTCAAACCTCGTAAAATAAGTAATACAGCCATAACTGCAATAATAAAAGGCTGAGCTTTCTTAATAGCGTTACGAGCCCTTAAAGAAATGAATTGACTTATATAACTCAAACTAAACATGAATGGAATTGTTCCCAAACCAAAAACTGCCATAAACAACATAGAATGAAAGGCAGTTTCGCCAACTAATGCGCCAGCTAATGCAACGTACACCATTCCACAAGGCAATAAGCCATTTAGTAATCCAATACCCAACAAAGAACCCAGATCATTTTTACTGAACAAAGAGGAAAGTTTCGTTTTAAGCTTATTAATAAAGCCAAAATAAAATGCAGAAGGTTTAAGGCTTAAGTAAGGGAAAATTAGAAAGATCAAGATACTTATTCCCGACAAAAAGGCAAACCAAAAAAAGAAAAACTTTGGCCGATCAAACCAAACACTACACCAAATAACGAATAAGTAATGATACGGCCAAAGTTGTAAGTTAAAATAGAAACTATTTTTAAAATGGAAGACTTTTGATGTATGGGTAATGCCATAGCGATGGGGCCACACATACCAATGCAGTGAAACCCACTTAAAAAACCTAAGGTTATGGCCGCCAGCAAATATTCCATTTTATAAATTGATCACTTCTTCTTTGTAAAAGTCTTTCCCGTTGTTGTGCCATGAAATGCAAATTTTGTAAACACCCTTTGTGTAATTACGGGTATCTATAATTTGTTTTCCCTCTTCATTAAAATTCAACTTCAGCTTTACATCTTTAGATGAATCAGATGGCCTGAAAAAAACCAACTCTCCATTAAAATCAGCGCTTTTACTTGCGCTAGGAAAACTTAGAACGAAAGTACCATTACTTAATTCATGACTTATACTTTCATTAAGTTCTTGCTCGTTGGATATGGCCGTTATTCGTTGCTGATAATTCAATTCTTGTGCATAGTAATCCTTTGCAACAAGTTCAGCTTTACTACTGCTACTTATTACTACCATGGTTACAATAAGTACCATGAACGACACATAAAGCACTGTTATTTTTATTCCCCAACTCATATTATTAGTTTTAAATTATACTGATACCGGTCCGAAAAAATTCGTTTTAACTGTTTTGATCAATTTTCCATTGCTATAGATCCCGATCTTCAATTCAGTTTTTCTTTTTTTAATATCCTTTTTATTTAGGAACAAGAAGAAACTTCCTTGTGTCATACTTTCACTCTTCACTTCCATATCTTTTCCTACCATTTCAATTCTAGCATTAGGGTCACTTTCCACCTTTATTTCTACAGGTAATGTTTTGCGTGTTTTATTTACCAATTTAATTGTGAATAAATTACTTACTTGATCATTGGGTTGAGTTTGATATAACATTCCTTTGGCTCTGATAACAGTTGCATCATAATCCGAACGTGTAACCAATAAAAATACTTCCACAGAGATCAACACCGCCAACACCACAGAGTACGCCTTCATCCGTGTTGTAAATGCCAATTTTACTTTGTTCTTAATACCATTCTCTGAATCATAACGGATCAAACCCTTTTCTAATCCAACGCTTTCCATCATATGATCGCATGCATCAATACAGGCCGTGCAATTTGTACACTCTAATTGCGTTCCATTACGAATATCAATACCGGTTGGACAAACCTTAACACATAAACTGCAATCGATACAGTCTCCTCCTGTGCGCACTTCATTCTTTTTGAAATGGTGTCTGTTCTCTCCTCTTATATAATCATAGGCAACCACAACAGAATCTTTATCCAATAAAACACCTTGCATTCTTCCGTAAGGACAAACAATAAGACAAACCTGTTCACGAAACCAAGAATAGATAAAGAAATATACTCCTGTAAAAAGAAGTATAGAAGTAAAACTCCCTACATGTGCACTAATGGGTTCGGTAGCGATCTTAAATACTTCATCAACACCTATAATGTATGCAAGAAAAGTATTTGAGATCAAAAACGACAAAAGAAAGAATAAACCATACTTTGCTCCTCGCTTAAATATCTTATCGCCATTTAAAGGGGCGTTCTTTAATGCTCTTTGATGCGTTGCATCTCCTTCTATCCAATATTCTATTCTTCGGAATAACATTTCCATAAAAATAGTTTGTGGACAAGCCCAACCACAAAATACACGACCGTAAATTACCGTGAACAAGGCAATGAATACAATAAAGATAAGCATGCCTAAACCGAAGATAAAAAGATCTTGAGGCCAAAAGATCATACCAAACAGAATAAACTTTCGTTCCAAGACATTTATAAGAAAAAGAGGGTCGCCATTTACTTTTATGAAAGGCAGTCCAAAAAAGATAAGCAGGTAAACGTAACTTAATAATTTGCGATAGTTATAGAATTTTCCTGAAGGTTTGTTAGGAAAGATCCATTTCCTTTTCCCTTGTTCATCTATAGTTGCTATGTGATCACGAAACGATTCAGTATTATCTTCTGCGAGTTCCATTTTTATTTTAGAGTATCCTTTTGCACCACCAAGCTATCGCTTACAACCAAAGTAGAGTCGCTAGCCTGTATTCCTTCCTCAACGTACAGATCACCTTGCGGTGCTTTTGCTCCCGCTGGAGTTGTTCCGGCAAAAGTTCTGATATAACTTGATATTTGTGCAATTTGCATTGGCGAAAGATCTTCTTTCCACGATTTCATTCCTTTATCTACCCAACCGTACTTCACCGATTTAAAAATATCAACCAAACTTCCACCATGGATCCAATATTTATCAGCCAAATTTGGCCCCACTGAACCCTGACCTTCCTTACCATGGCAAGTAGAACAATTAAGAACAAACAATTTCTTTCCTTCCTCTACCTCTGCTCCGGTTAATTGCTTGATGGTAGTTTCATCTACATTGCTAGCCGCTGTTTTCATATATTCTTCTACTTCCAACTTAGCTTTTGCAATAGATTTGATATACTCGGTATCTTGAAGATCGCCTGTATTTGCCACATGGAAATTTATCATGTAAATAACGCCTATCACTATTGTTAAGTAAAATCCGTACTTCCACCAAGGAGGAAGATCATTATCCAACTCTTTAATGCCATCGTAATCATGATCTAATAAAATATCTTTCTCTTCTTCAATATCTACTGAGGCGTTTATTTTTTCAAGGATCGTTTTTGTTTTTACTTTAGATATAACTACATCCGGCTTCCTTTCTGTTCCGAGTAAATTAAAGAATGTGTAATATAGAACTACAATTACAATTACTTCTATTAAAATGATTGCCAGCATAAAATAGAAGGTTGCCATGTCCATACCTCCCACTGTCCAATCATTTACAGATGAGTTTGCAGCGTTCAGTTCATTGCCCATGAATAAGAGTAATAATAGCGAGGTGATCTTTCCGACACCTGAATTATCCTGCTTTTTCTTTTCTATTAATTTATTCGATAGAAAGTCTCCTTCAGAGATATTCCTCAAGGATTGTCCCAATACCAAAATAACAAGCACCAACACAATTATGATGGCCAATAAAGTATTGAACAAAGGATTTGAGAAATAACTTTGTTGAGAACCTTGCGCTTCTTGCGCAAAATTCAATAGAGGCAAGAATAATGTTGCCAATAAAATTGCTCTGCTCTTATTTAGTTGCTTCATCATAACCTGGAGTGTTAGGAATTAATGTATCTGTTTCTGAAGACCTTAATGGTAAATTTGAAAGTGTGTCGAAATATTCCTTTCTTGCCAGAACAACATAAAATGTTACTCCTACAAAGAACAGAAAGAAGATCATAAGTGATACCAGAGGATAAACCCCTATGCCGGTAATACTTTCTAAATAATTAATGAATTTCATAGTTGTATGTTTTATTTTTTTACTAGTTCTTTTGGTTCGTTCTTAATGTCGGTGCCTAAGCGTTGCAAGTATGCGATCAATGCTACTATCTCTTTATCAGGCATTGTTTCAATACCATCCTTCTTTAAATTCTCGGCAATAGTTTTTGCTTGCTTTTCCATATCCTTAGCTGCTTCATTTTCGAATCCTTTAGGATAAGGCACACCTAAACGTTGCATCGCTTTTATTTTTGACACGGTTGACGATACATCTACTTTATCATCAAACAACCAAGGGTAAGGCGGCATAATTGAACCCGGCGACATGGATGTTGGATCGAGCATATGATTATAGTGCCAACTATCAGGATATTTATTTCCTAAACGAGCAAGATCAGGACCTGTACGTTTACTTCCCCATTGGAAGGGATGATCGTAAACAAATTCCCCTGCTTTTGAATATTCACCATAACGCGCAGTTTCACTTCTGAATGGGCGGATCATTTGAGAGTGACAAGTGTAACAACCTTCTCTAACATAAATATCTCTACCCTGCAATTCAAGTGGCGTGTATGGTTTAACACTCGCAATAGTTGGAATGTTCGACTTCACCAAAAATGTTGGAACAAATTCAATAACACCACCAATGGTAACAACCACCAAACTCACGATCATTAACTGAACGGGTTTGCGTTCGATCCAACGGTGCCAATGTTCTTTTCCGTGAGACGCATAGTTTTTTTCCAACGCCGCTGCTTCCGCATCTTCGTTCGCCAAAAAATTTCCGGCTTTAACCGTTTTGATCAAATTGTAAACCATGATAATGGCACCGGTAAGATAAAGCGTTCCACCAATGGCTCTGGTTGCATAGAATGGGATCATTTTAGTAACCGTATCCATGAATTGCCATCTTAATTGTCCTTCTGGTGTAAATTCTTTCCACATCAAACTTTGCATGATACCACTCCAATACATTGGTACAGCGTAAAGAACTATTCCTAATGTTCCGATCCAGAAATGCATGTTCGCTAATTTTTTCGAATATAATTCGGTGCGGAACATTCGTGGAATTATCCAATATAAAATTCCGAAGGTTAAGAATCCATTCCAACCTAAAGCTCCAACGTGAACGTGTGCCACGATCCAATCGGTGTAATGCGAAATTGCACTTACGCTTTTTAATGAAAGCATTGGCCCTTCAAACGTTGCCATACCATAAGCGGTAACGGCAACCACCATGAATTTTAAAACTACGTCTTCACGCACTTTATCCCAAGCGCCGCGAAGCGTTAATAAACCATTGATCATACCACCCCAAGATGGTGCGATCAACATGATTGAAAATACTACACCAAGTGATTGCGCCCAATCGGGAACGGCAGTATATAATAAATGATGA
>CAYYUS010000213.1:0-4830 GCA_964474925.1 uncultured Akkermansia sp.
AAGATAAGAGATTTCATTTTATTGGAGTTGATACAGAGAATAGTTTTAGATCTGTACATTATGCGATTAGGTTTTTAATACAAAAAAATAAAACTTTAAACTCGGATATATTAAAAGATAAAAATGAAATCATAGAAATTTTTTCTTCCTTTGAAAATAAATCAAATCCATATGTGTGGTCAAAAAAAGATATTATATCAGATTTGCATGAGCTTAGCAATCTAATTTTAATAAATGATACCGCATTATTAAAAAAGTTTTTCAAGGACGACTACAGGCAAGTATTGATGATTTTTGACGGTTATTATTTAGAGGCAAAAGGCAAACATCTATTTTATGCTTTTGAAAATGATAATTACAAAAAGGAAAGAGAGCTTTTTATCACAAAGAATATTTATAATTTATTCTTAATGGATACAAACGCAGTTTGCTTCGGACAGTTTGGTCTATATCATGTACCTTTGAAAATAAATAAATCCAAAGGAAATTCTTCGGAAAACTATCGTTTCGCGCAACTTTTATATAATAGTCCTGACTATTGTAAACTAAACCAAAAGATTATATCAAATACTATCTATTATCCAGGAAAAAGCAAATTTTATGAGGATCTAAATTTGGATATTAAAGAAGTTAATTCAATTTATGATAAGTTAAACCCTAATGAGTTGAATATTTACGAGAATGTTATAAGTAATTTACTACTGTTTAAAGATTAGGGTTCCTTTATAGTTTGGAAGTGTCAAAAAGTGTTCGGTTTATTCTAGCTTAGATTGATGTGTCAAAACAATCATTAATCAAATACTGATTTCGCTTTATAAGAGTAGCATTTAAATCTTATATTTGGATATGAATTATAAAGGCGTATATCTATCACTCTTCTTAATTGTTTTTCATCTGGCGCATTCTCAAAATCGATCCAAAAAACCAGATGAAGCTAGAACACAGGTTATCGAATGTTTTTACGGCAATACGATTTATTCAAATTCTTTTTATAACCAAATTAATACAACGAGCTCATTTAAGCCAAATATGCCATTAACATATATTGGTATTCAAAGCCCTAATTATGGCTACATCCTCGATCCTCGCCACAGTTTGAATTTTTTTTCCTTTTTAAAAATATTACCAGCCAAAATACATGCTACTGATTCCTTGAGTTTTAACGTCAATGGTTTCAATTTCTCTATGTCGGTATGGGATCATAATTTTTTTAAACGAAACAAGAAGATAGATTTATATGTGGGGGTAGGAATTCATACAGGGCAGTTAAGGATGAACTCATCTATGATAGACCAGAAAAATCCGGTTTTTGCTCCTCAGATTTTGATCTATAATAATTATATCATTAAAAGAGTATCATTAAGTATTTTCGGGTCGTATTTTTACGACGTATCAAAACCAGGCTGGCGTAAAACCTGGTTCGGAAATAAAGATTTTGTAACTGTAAATTCATTTAATCAAAGTGGCTTTAGAGTTGGACTTGGGATTGGCTGGGCATTTTAAAACAGAGAGTATCCATAAAACGCATCAAGGTACATTCCACTGATTGAAAAGTAAATTTAAATACTGAAATAACTTCCCTTGCGGTTATCATTTCCGACAAAATAAACTTTTCCTATATTTACTTTTTAAATATTCTAATGAAAAAATCTCTTCTTATACTTTTGCTCATTGTTTCATTTCAAATGTTAGGTCAAAAAGAATCTCGTCCCCCATTTCCAAGCAACATTGTTGAACTAGGGATCGGTGCCGGCCCTAACTACGGAATCTTTGGTGTAAAAACAGTTATTGGTTACAAGGGTAATGGGTTAATAATAGGCACTGGAGCATTTACTGGTCTATTTGCGTATCACATAGGTGTACAAGGGGCTTATAAATGGTTTTATGGAAGTTTTTGTTATGGAACGGTTGCGTCTGTTTCTTCCAATTTTAGCTCTACCGAATTGGTGAATGGAATGGTGATAGGTGCAGGTGGTAAGGTAAATCTATTAAGAAATAAAAAAATGTTTCTTGATCTTGGTGCCGGCTATGCCTTTGGAGCCTATTATCAAACACCTTTTGGGGAGGATTTTCTTGGAGGACCAAGAATTATGCTAGGACTCGGTTTTCGCCTTTTTGATACTCGCAAAAAGGAAAAAGTAAGCATGGATGATTGAATGAATTAAGTTTTCATCATAAATCACTCTCGCATTAACGCAATTACAACGAATCTTAACCTTCAATAGTTCCAAACCCTACCCCCCTATCTTCTTCCCAAACTCCTTTGTCTTTTTCCCCCTTAAATTGTAGGTTAAACTAAAAAACCCACCAAGCTTAAAATACTCTGTAGTTTTTGGGTCAGTAGGCAAGTGTTTTCTAGGATAAAGCACGCCTGTTTCGTACTCATCCGCCAAAGTCTTTATTTCTCCGCCGGCTATTCCGCCTGATAAAACAATATTCTCTTCTTTGCCAAACACAAAACATCCTCCAAAATAATATCTTACTTTAGATAAGTTAGAACTTAAGCCAAAACAAAACCCTGCACCAAAATTAGAAGGGAATGGCTTCCAATAAACGTTTAACTGTGTACACAGAAAAGGAAAATAACTATCTCTGTTCTTGTTTTCTACAATAAGCAGAGTGTCTCTCTTTTTTGTTGATAACGAATCGTAATGGTATTTAATATCGTTTAAACCAACATTAAAACACAATCCTGTACTTACGTCAAACTTAACACCGGCATAAGTATTAGTAACAATATCAAACTCTTCTACTCTCAATGGCTTTGAAAATTCAAGGTTTTGACGCGGTTTTATGGTTACATTAATATGTATTTTATCATAGTTATTCAGATCATAAAGTCTATAATGCACATTAAAGTTATTCTCATTCAAGCTATTATAAGCTGAACAAATATTATTAATTAATTTCTCAAACAGTGGATCGCCAGTGCTTTTTTGAAGATCAGAAATATTCGCATTAATTGTCTTTATATTCTCTATTGAACCATCAAGATTAAGTGCGGTTTGAATTTTCATGCGATAATTACTATTTGCCATTTGATCTATGTACGTTTTACAACTCTTAAGAAGCGTCATAATATTCTCTAATTCCTTTTTTAGATTTTGTGAATTGTTGCTTAAATTACTTTGAGTGCTTAATATGCAAGAAATAACAGTGCTTAGGTCAGTTGCTCCACCTGTTGTAGATTTAAAAAACTGACTCGTAAGATCTTCCCTTTTTCTTTTAAGTTCCTTTAATTTAATACCGTCGGAATAAATGGTTGATAGTAATAATTTATAATACGCATGATCACTATTCAACTCCTCTTGAGCTTTAACTATCGCCTTTTTAAATTTTTCGGCGTCCAATATTTTTTGTGGATACCTTTTCATTAATTGCTTTATAAGCTCAAGTAACTGAACATCATTATTAGCCTGCCCATTTGTTAGCGTTTTTGTATCAATCCCAAAATATGTCTTTATAAAATTTGCAGTGTCCATTTTCGGATTGACCTCGTTCGAATTATCCTTCAGTACTAAAAACGAAAGACTCTCTGAAAGATCCTCCAATTGAAAAGCGATTTCCGAAACATTTTGACCAAATCCTTTTGAATCGAAGACCACATTAGTTGCATTCCACTCTTTTGACTGGTTCAATTCATTATCAACATAACTCTGTTTTTCCTGATTTATTTTTACATCATACAGAAACAGATTAACATTTGTAATATCAAAGTCTATTGACCCATTCTGCTTTATCCATTTAATATTCTTGCCCCTTAGCGAATCGGATGTAAAATCATATTTTACAATTTTATCGTACTTATGCGAGGTTTTATTTTTGTGCTTAGTTGAATCCTTATCTACATATATAGGTAAAGAACCAGATGAACCAAAACATGGAGCGCCAAAAATGATCGTACATATCAGAAAGAAAATATGTTTCATAAAATAAATTTTACACTTACTCTTCTTCGGATTTTCAGTTAACTCCGCTCTAACGTTATATTGCCAGAAATTATTTCATATTAGTATGAGCACTATGTCTATTCAAAATCGGTTATAAAGGGCCCTATTTTTCATTTACCTCCATCATTTCAAATGGAATATCTATCATTTCTTTATAGTCTTGCCCCGCTTCTAGCATATCATAATCTTCGTTCTCGTACTTCTAATTAACAATAACAGAATTCCCATTCTTATGGATACCCTCAAATCTTTTAAAAACATTTAAAAGACACTTTGAAGACGTTGTATTAAAATACTCCAAATGCACATTAACAGTAGTGCTGGGTTTAGATGATTGTGAATATTCATCAATTACATTTAATAGGGGCGCATAAAATTCGTAAGGATTTTCAGGAACCGATCTACCTTTAATATTCAGCACCCCGGTTAGTAGATCAAAATATATTAAAGGTGTTTTGGAAGTTCCCTCGTTTGTGTATAGCTCCATCTTTCATTTATTTATAAGTTCTCCTTTTAACTTTCTTTATTGATGTATCATTTTTAATGACTTTCTTTTTAACTTCAAAACTCTCGGGCGAACACACGCCACATACACCACCTTCTTTTGAACAATTTTTGCAATAGTTACAATTTTTGCACGCGTTACAAATTCGTGAGCCACTGCAAGTAGCGCAGCAATCATCACTAGAAAACGAATACAATACCGTGATCGTTACTGTGGTAATTATACCTATTATGAGAATAAATAGTTTTCGTTTCATGTCAACGTTTAATGTATAGGGATCGCATACCCTAATTTTAACTCAATTAACTTGTAAATTTCTATGTGAGTGAAATTTTTGATCAACTTACTGTTGCACTTCTCAACAAGAAAAAGCTT
>CAYYUS010000213.1:4840-5356 GCA_964474925.1 uncultured Akkermansia sp.
TCAGAATTTTGATGACAATTAAATTCTCTATCGTCCTTCGCTTTGTCTCTTCCCATGTAAATGTAAATTAAGGCTTAATACAAGCAAGAATCAACTGTGGAAAACCGCATAAAAACGAACAGGGGATCGTGCCAGATCCAAGAACTATAAGAAAGTCTACGAATTATAAATGCTACTTTCGAGCAAACCTAACTGCCGCATCTTATAATCGTCTTTTATCAAGATATAGGCGGCATTTTCAATACTCTTAGCGTTTAATTTGTTTTTCTCTTCATCGGCTGTAAAACCAAAGCTTACGCTATTACATTTGAGCGAAATAGCCCTTAATACCGCGCTATAAAGAAGCTGCCTATACGAAGAAGTTGCAGAATTATAATTAAGTCCCAGAACTATTGGGTAATACACATTGTTGTTTATATATGAAAAACCAATGGCCTGGATCTCTCCGGATTCCTTTGATCTAATTAAAATACTGTCAATTCGTTTTAGGTCAATCATATTGTTAAAGTAATTCAG
>CAYYUS010000214.1:0-5346 GCA_964474925.1 uncultured Akkermansia sp.
ATAGGTTAGAAACAGATTTTTATAATAATTCAATTTATACTTTGGGGCACCAACAAATTTTTGTGAACTTTTAAACGATACATTAACTCCACCAAAATATGTACCCAACCACACGTTATCATTATTATCAACTAAAACCGATACGATCTTATTATCGCTGATCGAATTCGGATTCTCAGCTATCTTCACATACACAGTTGTGTCTTCTGTAAGAATGTTATAAGTAACAAAACCACTTCCTGTGGCACAATAAGCCACGCCCTCTTTTATAATAAAATCCTTAACATAATTTCTATCGTTATAATTTATTTTGAACTTCTTTTGCTTCTCAATGTTGAAAGTCTCCATGTCCACTTTAAAAATACCGGCACCTTCTGTTGCCAAATAAAGTTTACCTGCATAAACATACATTCTGTTCAACGATTCTAAACCTAATATCCCTTCAGATATCTTATCTTCATCGGTGAACATTATCCGGTTAAGCTTTTTACTTTTTAGTCCGAACGACCAAAGGCCTTTTTTCTGAGTAGCGATCAATAACCTATCTCCTTCAACAAAAATATCCTTCACCACTACTTCATCATCAATGGTGAATTCATAAAATATAAATTTCTTAGTTGTAATATCACAAATAACGATCCCGTTTCTTGTACCAATGGCAACTTCGGTTTCACTAACTTGTTTGATAATGTTAACATGATTGATCTTTGCGTTATAATCCTTGGTGTCAAAAATCAAACGATAAATACTATCATTGGTTAGATTCAAAAAATTCACGCCATTTGGAGTACCAACTAGTAATGTGTTATTTTTTAGTTCAAGCAAACAATTTACCTCCGAATATGAAAGTGATTTAGGGTTATTTGGCTCGTGCTTGTAAACTTTAATGTTATACCCATCGTACCTATTCAAACCTTCCTGAGTACCAAACCACATAAAACCCTTAGTGTCTTGATAAATACAGTTAACTAAGTTGGTGGATAGGCCGTTATCACTGGTGATATGCCTAAAGACAAGATTTTGCGAATAAAAACAAAAAGTTAAGACTAAAAAAAGGGTGATAAATATGTGTTTGCGGAGTTTCAATTAACAGACTACTAAAATAAATATTTTTTATTAAACCCAAAGGGTTTATTTTTACACAAAATGTGTGGAATAGCCGGCATACTGTACTTAGACCAAAAAATTGAAAATAAGTTTAGCGATAATGCTCAAGTGCTCAAAACACTTGCCCATCGCGGACCCGATCATCAAAGCTATAGTAATATTGATAACGGCACACTTTTTCACACGCGTTTGAGTATTCTTGATATTTCTCCGGCAAGCAACCAACCATTTGTAAAAAACAAGAATCACTTGTGCTTTAATGGCGAACTGTTCAATTACATAGCTTTGAAGCAAAACCTCGGAAAGCTTGAAACAACAGGTGATGTAGAAGTAATGCACCGCTTGCTTGAAACCGAAAAAGATCTCAAATTCTTAAATTCTATAAATGGTTTTTTTGCGTTTGCTTTCTACAACCAATCTCTGAAAGAACTTACAATTGGTCGCGACAGACTAGGTATTAAACCGTTGTATTATTACAAAGATGAAGAGAAATTTGTTTTCGCCTCCGAACTAAAGCCTCTTTTGGAAATGTGCGGTCCGCAAGAAATAAATCACGAACAATTGTACTCCTATCTTCGTTTAAACTATTGCGCGGGTAACGAAAGCATTTTTAAGAACGTTCATCAACTTGAGCCCGGGCATTATATCAAGATCAAAAACGGTAAGGTGATCAAAGAAAGTTGGTTTGAAGAAAAAAAATCAAAAAACACCGAAGATCTTTTTGAATTAATGAATGACGCTGTGAGTTTACGCTTAAATGCCGATGTACCTGTTGGAAGTTTTTTAAGCGGGGGAATTGATTCATCTATTATTTCGGCTTTAGCTAAACAACATCATAAAAACATTCACACGTTTAGCATTGGGTTTAAAGACGAACCATTTTTTGATGAAACAGATCATGCAAAGTCGGTTGCAAAACATATTGGTTCGCATCATCACGAATTTAAATTAAAGAACACCGACTTTTTGGACAATATTCATCCGTTCTTGAATAGTATTGATGAGCCATTTGCTGATTCATCTGCTTTGAACGTTTATATCTTGAGTCAGCTTACAAAAAAACATGTAAAGGTTGCTTTAAGTGGTGATGGTGCTGATGAATTATTTAAAGGCTACAATAAACACAAGGCAATTTTGCTTGCAAAAAGCCGAACTAGTAAAATGTTAACCTCGGCCATGCATCCCTTAACTAATTTAATGCCAAAATCGCGTCAAGGAAAATTACAAAATCAATCGCGCAAGATCGATAAATTTAAAAAGCTTATTGGGCATAGTGATAAGGTAAAGCAACAATTCCTTGCGCAGTTATCTGACGGACAAGAAGCGAATGCACTTTTAAAAAAACGCCAAAGCTCAGCCTATTTTAATTCGCTATTTAAACACAGTAAAACATTTCATTCGTTTCCTTTAGAAGATACGTTTGATCTGGAGGTTGTTCTAAAAGATGATATGCTGGTGAAAGCAGATCGCTTTAGTATGCTCAATGGGTTGGAGATCCGTTGTCCGTTTTTGGATTATCGCATTGTAAATTATGCGTTGAATTTGGATAAAAAAGAAAAGATCAATCGCCGAGAGCAAAAGATCATCCTTAGAAAGAAATTTGAACATTTATTGCCCAAAGAAGTGTTTACGAGGAAGAAAAAAGGATTTGAACTCCCTTTGTGGAAGTGGTTAAATACCGAATTGAGATCGGAAATTGAAAATAAATGGTTGAGCAAAGCCTTTGTTAACGCGCAGGGGATTTTTAATTACAACGAAGTAGAAAGACTGAAGGCTAAACTGTTCTCAAAAGATCCGGGCGATAGTGCCGCAAGAGTTTGGGCGCTTATTGTTTTTCAAAATTGGTTCATTCAAAATAAAAAGTACATCGCCTAATGCCAAAGATCCTTCGCATCATTAATCGTTTTAATTTGGGAGGCATTACTTACAATGTAAGTTATTTAAGCAAGTATTTGCCTACAGAGTATGAAACCATGCTCATTGGCGGCCCCGAAGAAGAAGGAGAATCGTCATCGTTGCACATTACAGATTCTTTGGGATTAAAACCAGTGATCATAAAAGATCTTAATCGCGAGATAAGTTTAAGTAAAGATTACAAAAGCTACAAAGAGATAAAAAGATTAATAAAAGAATTTAAACCTGATATTGTTCATACGCACGCGAGTAAGGCCGGAGCTATTGGACGTTTGGCGGCTATCTACTGTAAAGTTCCGGTTATTGTTCACACGTTTCATGGACATGTGTTTCATAATTATTTCGGGAAATTAAAAACTGCTTTTTATTTAACGATAGAAAGATACCTTGCCAAAAGAAGTTCCGCGATTGTTACCAACAGTACTCTTCTAAAAAAAGAACTTTCCGAAACATTTCATATAACAACTGCTGATAAAATTCATGTAGTGCCTTTGGGTTTTGATCTTGCTAAATTTCAAACTAACCAAGAGCAAAAACGAAAAGAGTTCAGAGCCAAATACAAAATAAAGGATGATGAATTGGTGATAAGCATTATTGGAAGATTAGCCCCCATAAAAAATCACGAATTATTTTTTGATGCCATAGAAAATATCACAAAACGATCTTCAAAAAAAATAAAAGCCATTATTGTTGGTGATGGCGAAACGCGTCAGTATTTAGAAAGTTATTTGAAGAATAAAAATTTAGTTTATTGCAGTAATGCCGAAAAAAACTGCGTGTTTGATTTTATTGGTTGGCAAAAAGAAGTTGATCTCATATTAGCCGGAAGCGATATTGTTGCACTCTCTTCAAAAAATGAAGGAACACCAGTAAGTTTAATAGAAGCACAAGCGGCAGGTAAGTTTATTGTTAGCACCAATGTTGGGGGTGTAAAAGATATTTTACACAAGGATTGCGGTTTTGTTTCAGAAACCGATGAAGAATTTAAGGCATTTCTTTTAAAAGCAGTTGAAGAACACGACGCTTTGGATCAAAAAGCTAAAGCCGGCATTGCCTTTGCCAACGAGCGATTTAGCTACAAACGCCTTGTAAATGACATGGATACGCTTTACAAAAAACTCCTTTCAAAGTAAGTGTTTCGCATTGTTTGATTCTAAAATTTTACGTACTTTGCATGCTCAATTTAAGCTTGAATTATGAGAACAATTGAATTTAGAGAAGCCTTACGTGAAGCCATGAGCGAAGAAATGCGTCGTGATGACAAGATCTTTTTAATGGGCGAAGAAGTTGCTGAATATAACGGAGCTTATAAAGTAAGTAAGGGAATGTTGGCAGAGTTTGGCGCAAAACGCGTTATTGATACGCCCATTGCCGAACTTGGTTTTACAGGTATTGGTGTTGGTGCGGCAAGTAATGGTTTACGTCCCATCATTGAATTCATGACCTTTAATTTTAGTTTGGTTGCCATTGATCAGATCATTAACAGCGCTGCAAAAATGTACAGCATGAGTGGTGGACAATATAATGTTCCTATTGTATTCCGTGGCCCTACTGCGAGCGCGGGCATGTTAAGTTCACAACACTCACAAGCGTTTGAGAATTGGTTCGCTAATTGTCCGGGTTTAAAAGTTATTGTTCCAAGTAATCCATACGATGCAAAAGGTTTATTAAAAAGCGCTATTCGCGATAACGATCCTGTAATTTTCATGGAGAGTGAGCAAATGTATGGCGATAAAGGAGAAGTTCCTGAAGAAGAATACATCATCCCAATTGGTGTTGCAGATATTAAAAAACAAGGAAGCGATGTTACCATTGTTTCTTTCGGAAAAATATTAAAAGTAGCTATGGCTGCTGCACTAGAACTCGAAAAAGAGGGTATTAATGCAGAGGTTATTGATCTAAGAACTGTTCGTCCTATTGATTACCACACCGTAATTGAATCGATTAAAAAAACCAACCGTTTGGTAGTGGTTGAAGAGGCTTGGCCATTAGCAAGTATCGCTGGCGAAATTGCATTCAAAGTGCAAAAAGAGGCTTTTGATTACCTCGATGCTCCGGTTATTCGTGTTACAACAGCCGATACCCCTTTACCTTATGCCCCCACCCTTATAGAGGCAAGTTTACCAAATGTGGCCAAAACCATAAAAGCGGTAAAAGAGGTAATGTATAAAAACGCTTAAACTCAACCGTTTATGTAGCATTTGAGCCACTCCCAAAACCCCTAAAACACAGGCGTTTTATTTGTTTTGATATTAAAAAAATAATATATTTGTGGCTCACTTTTAATTTAAAACACAATGAAAAAAGGTACAGTGAAGTTCTTTA
>CAYYUS010000215.1:0-5296 GCA_964474925.1 uncultured Akkermansia sp.
ATAAAGCTTGATGCACAGGCTGGTGGCAATGATTATGCCTGTTGCAACAAGTAAATAAACAGGGCTTAAATGGCTAAATTCTACAACGATCATGATGGGCAATAATAAAATACCAAGTGATTGATTGATCACTAAATTGTTATAGAAGATCTCGTTAGTTAAGGCAGGTTCATTACTAATATGACCCACAACTTTTCTTATTCCAAATTTTAGCGGTAAAAAAATGCATACACATAATATAAAGAAGGCAAATTGCGCTAGGTCGGTTTTTTGCTTTAGTATCTGTAATTGATGAAACTCGCTATTTACTTTGTAGAGAAAAAACGACAACATAAGAACAAAAAGCAAGGAGAGTATAAATGAAGTTGGATTAAAGGGATTGAATTCTTCACGTTCTAATTGTTTTACCGACTGCATGCTATACGAAGAGCGTAAAACACTAACTACCTTAGGAAAAGTGGTGATGCGCAGAAAAACAAAAAGACCTACACACACGATGAGGATAATAGAAGGCCATATTAACGGCGAACTATTATTGAATAAAGGATAGTCGTTAACCGGTTTTAAATTATGCCCGCTAAAGATATGCTCGTACACAATATTTATAAAGCAAAGGTTCGTGAGATATTGAATCCAAACTTTACCTGGCCTTTGTTCCAGCTGTCATAGGTGTTTGGTATGAAGTTATTCTCGATCAGGCCGCCGGCGTTAGTAAAGAATAAACTAAATACATGTCCACCTGTTTCCAACTCTACTCCAAATGATAATGGCATTTTTATGGCATCATTGTTCTTATAAAAACTCGCAAAATTATAGAAGTAATCGCCAATTAAACATACACGTTTAGTTAACTTTACCCTTCCGCCAAAACCTAAAGAGAAAAATCCATTTACATCCTCGGCGTCGTTATTGGAATTGATGCGTTGCATGATAAAATTACGATGAACGTAAGTAGGTAGTATTTCTAAAGAAATGGCTTTATGAAGTTTGCTGGCAATAATGAATTGGCTTATATAATTAAAGCGGTGCAATTCGTTTGTTTTAAAATCTTTGTTGATACCGCCATAAATAACCGAAGTAGGCGCAAAGGTATAACCAAGATCGCCAAAAAATGTAATACTTACCGGCACTTTAAAATTAGTTGTTTGTTTTAAAAGTTTCCATTTAAGGCTTCCGTCAAACAATTTACCCATAGCGCTTCTTCCAATTCCAATAGTGATATCATCCGTTACGCCATAATCAAAGCTAAAACGAATATCGTTGTTGTTATCAAAACCAAAAAAACTTTGGAATGTTTCGTTGATAGGATTTGCCAGATCAGAATTATAAATATTACCAAAGCGGTGAGCGATCCTAAAATCCAAGTGATTCTTTTTTACCGTTTCAATGGTTTGAGCATTTCCTAAGCGAAAGGTCTTAAAAGTAGCGTATACTTTTTCATTCTTCTTAGGCTCTTCAGCTATCAGGCTTAATAGATCTTCTTGTGCTGATAAAAAAGTTGGAACAATAAGAAGTAGGGTGTAAAAGAACTTCATAAGTTAGAGATTATTTTTTTTGAAAAGGTTCTAATGTACTTACAACATCAACATCAACTATTTCTGCAATGTTTTTTACATACAATGAAGGAACTTTGATGCTATAATCTACCAATTTGATCTTGAATTTTGTTTTGATAACGATCTCGTTACCGTTTTTTGTAACTGTTCCGTTAAAGGTCTCGTCTTTTGTTACGCCATGCATTTCCATTTTACCTGTAACGGTTACTTTGGTCTCGCCATCTTTGGTCATATCTATCTTTTCGTTGATCTTTCCTTTGAATATAGCGTTTGGAAATTTTTCGGTTTCCATGTAGTTCTCATTAAAATGTTCTTCCATCAAAGCATTCTTGAATTTAAAATTAATAACGCTTACTCTTATCTGTATATCATTGGTTGATGAATTATATACAATAATGGCACCTTTATTGGTTGCCGTTATATCTTCTAAGGGTGAGGTTGAGAAGAAGGTGATGTTAGTAGAACCATCTTTTGCTTTATAAATTTGAGCAATGGATGTTTGCGCGCTAACAACAAGCACAGCTAATAAAATGAGGATCTTTTGCATGGGTTAATTTTTATCAAATATACAATTTTCAAACGTAGGAAGCAACCTGCAAGAACTTGTCTATTAAACGTGGCCAAGCTAGTTTTTTTAGATCTTTTGAGGCAACTGTATTGCATTTATTGGAAAATGCGCCTTTAAATTTTAACACGTAAAAGTTACTGTGCAAATGTTGATGTGATAAGATGTGTTTGTATTCTTTATGAATATCCTCTATCACAAAATTTTTACCAAATGGCTTTAGTTGTTTGCTTTTAAGTAACGTTTTAAGATCGGTTCGCTGTTCTGTTTCTATTAATAATAATTCAAACAAACCTTGCCAAATATCTTTTGTGTTGCGTTGATGTACGATCACATTTTTATTCTTATCAATAAGTAAAAAATAATTAAAGTAACGATCTCTGATCTTTATTTTCTTAAGTTTCACAGGTAATTGCGCTACTTTATTGGATGAATATGCAAGGCATTTACTATTCAAAACACAATTCTCGCAATCCGGATTTGTAGGTTTACAATATCTTGCGCCAAATTCCATTAGGGCTTGATTATACACACCGGCTTTCTTTTTTAAAAGCAACTCGTCTGCTAATTCCTGAAATTCTTTTACTCCTTTTGTACTATTAATAGGCGTGCTTATTCCAAATACACGACTCAACACTCTATATACATTTCCATCCACTACTGCATAAGGCATATTATATGCCATGCTTGTAATAGCCGCTGCCGTATAATTCCCAACTCCCTTTAATGAACGGATCTCTTCATACGTTTTTGGGAACACGCCTTTATATGTAGTACTAACCATTTTGGCCGTTGTATGTAAATTTCTGGCTCTGGAATAATAACCCAAACCCTGCCACATCTTTAAAACGGTATCTTCTTTGGCCTTGGCCAAATGCTTAATTGTAGGGAAGGTTTGAACGAATTTGTTATAATACGAAAGGCCTTGGATCACCTGTGTTTGCTGCAAAATAACCTCGCTCAACCATATTTTATAGGGGTCTTTTGTATGCCTCCAAGGCAGGTCTCTTTTATTGGCCAAGTACCATTTTAACAAAGTATCGCCAAAAAAAGAAGCCATTGTAGGGTCAAATTTCAAGAAATTAATCGATTTTTTGATTTATTTTTTTTGGTTTTAATTAAAATACTATCTTTGCTCCCCATTTTAAAGTGTACAATTAACTGATTCTAAATAAATTGAGAGATGACAAAAGCTGACATTGTTAACGAAATTTCTGAAAAAACAGGTGTAGAAAAAATTGCCGTACAAGCTACTGTTGAGGCATTTATGAAAACCATTCGTAACTCCATGATAGAGGGAAAAAACGTGTATTTACGCGGGTTTGGAACCTTTGTAGTAAAAAAACGCGCCGAGAAAATTGGACGTAATATTTCAAAAAATACAACGGTTGTAATACCAGCGCACTACATCCCGGCATTTAAACCAGCTAAGACATTTTCGGAGCGTGTAAAGCGTAATGTAAAGTCGGCTGAACCGGAACCAAAAAACGACGATTAATAGATAAAAATTAATAAATGAGCCCGAAACAAGTTAAAATAGTTTTATCGGTTGGGGCTTTGGGTCTGTTCGTTCTTTTATTTATTGCTCCTAAGACAGTTTCAAGCGAAAAGTCGAAGGAAAACAAGATGGCTTCAAAAGCCAACATCGATATTAAAGGTAATGTGGAGATGTATTTGAACATCGCTTCCAAAGCCTTAGAGCCAAGCTTAAAAAAACAAGCCGATCAGTTTGAACAAACTGCTCAAAAAGATATTGTTTTCTCCGATTCTCTTGCGCGTTTTTGGGATAAATTAAAACGTCCCGATCTTGCAAGTTATATCCTCGAGAAAAAAGCCGAACGCACTAATAAAGCTGCCGACTGGTTCACCGCCGGAAACAGGTATTACTACAGCGTTCAGTTCATCAATGATGAAACCGAGCGCCCTTTATTATTTCAAAGCGCTATCCGTTGTTTTAAAAGTGGTTTAAAACAAGAACCCGGAAATATCGACTCACAGATCATGATGGCTTCCTGTTTTGTTGAAGGAACCGAATCGCCAATGGACGGTGTAACTTTACTAAAGGAGATAGAAAAAAAGGATAGCAACAATATAAAATTGCAACTCACTTTCGCTTTCTTCTCGGTAAAAAGTAATCAAACCGATAAAGCCATTACGCGTTTCAATAAAGTACTACAGCTCGATCCAAATTATATAGAGGCCTATTTACATCTAGCCGATATATACGAACAAATGAATGATGTAAACAAAACAATTGAAGTGTTGCAGCAATATGCTGCTAAAACAACCGACCCAACAGCAAAACTGGAAGTAGAAAAATACATAAAACAATTGAAATTAAAATAGAGTATTAACGTAAAACAAATTTTTATGCCAAGCGGAAAAAAAAGAAAAAGACATAAAATGGCAACCCATAAGCGCAAAAAGCGTCTTAGAAAGAATCGCCATAAGAAAAAATAACCTTTACGGTTGTTTTTAAATTAGGAGAGAACCTAATACGGACGAGCGTTCGCTCATTCGTTTTAGCATTTTCATTTATTAAAGAAAGCAGATCTTTTAACTACCATCAGTGTGGTGAGATGATATGCCTTCTATTTTTAACTAAAACATTATAGCGTGAGTCACGAATTAATAATTAATTCAACGCCAAATGAGGTTGTAATTGCACTACTTAGCGATAAGCGCTTAATTGAGCTTCATCGCGAAAAAAGCGGTTCCAAATTCATGGTGGGCGATATTTACTACGGAAAGGCCAAAAAAGTCATGACCGGGTTAAACGCCGCCTTTATCGACGTTGGATACGAAAAAGATGCCTTTTTACATTACCTCGATCTGGGCCCCCAGGCAAAATCGCTTATTAAATACGTTCAAGCCGTTAAGGCCGGAAAACAAAACGTAAGTAACCTCATGTACTTTAAACATGAGAGCGATATTAAAAAGGATGGTAAGATCAATGATATTGTAAAAAGCGGAGCTAATTTATTGGTGCAAGTTGCCAAAGAACCTATTAGTGCCAAAGGACCAAGAATAACTACCGAAATTAGTTTAGCAGGAAGGTACATCGTACTTATTCCTTTTACCGATAAGATCTCGGTGTCTTCGAAGATCAAAAATTTTGAAGAAAAAAATCGCTTAAAAGAATTAATGCAAAGTATCAAGCCAAAGAATTTTGGTG
>CAYYUS010000216.1:0-5276 GCA_964474925.1 uncultured Akkermansia sp.
TAGTAGAATAATTACAGCCGGCAATAATATTATTATAAATATTAATTGTGTTACCTGCACCCGATCCTCCCATGGCGTTACTAATGCCGGTTAATTGGGAGCCACTGATGCTGTTATGAATTAAAGTAACTGTATTGCTATACACATTAAGATTAGAATTGGTGCCTCCGGTTAAAAAAATGCCGTACAGACTCCCTGTACTGTTGGGAGCGCCATTGTTGTTAATGGTAGTGGAATGGATCTTGAGATTATTTTGGTTTGTTGCAAAGATCCCATTTACTTGAGTTGCCCCGCCGCCAAAATTCACAACCTTACTTGGCAACGGACTTATACCATCCACACCAATAATATTGTTTTGATCGTAAAAATCATAAGGCACTGCAGCTGCATAACCAGTGAGCGAATAGCCGCCATAACAATTTTGGAGAGAGTTATTGTAGAATTTATTATTGCTGCTTGTACCGCTGATATTGCTTACAGTTAAAGCGGTAGTATTTAATACTACGTGATTTCCAATATAGATCCCAGTTGAGGCCGGATTGTTATTTGAAAGTGTTACCGAACAGTTCTTGATGATATTATTCCAACAACCGTTAGTGCCCGATACTTTTACCAAGGCATAACCCCATTCCATTAATTGTGTCGGTGTACTATTGCCAGGATTTTCTGCAAGGTCGATACCATCAATGGTAACGTTATCGCATCCGTTCAAAATAAGGATCCCGTCAACACTTGTTGAAACTCCGGGAGAAAAAGCTCTGATCAAAGGATTTGCTCCTGCGCCCGACTTGCGGAACATTAATGGATTTGCCTGCGATGAAGGATTTGATGTCATGGTAAGCACTACCTGTACGCTAAATGTTTCGGAATAACCTGCAGGAATATTAATGGTTGCGCCTCCTGCGCCAACTCCTTGAAAATTAAGATCGGCAATAGCTGCCTGAATGCTTGGATAATCGACAAAGATCGTTTTTATACCTGTAACCTGTGCCCGTGCAGAATTAAAGGCAAACAAAAAACAAATAAATAAAAGTGACTGGTAGATCTTTCTCATGATTATAAATTTAGCAGAGCTAATATAAAAAAAATAACCTATTCTCCTAGGAAAATAATTCACAGCCTATGAAAAATAGAAGATAAAATAATAAGCATAAGATCCTTATCGCTCCTTTATGCGAATGGATCTAAATGTTAATTCCGGCCTCGAATGGGGAATTTTTTCGCTATAACGTGGATCTTAATAGTTTACTTAATGAATTCGTGTGACGATTCTACAAGACAGATCTGCGATAAATAACGTTTGTACCAACCCTTCGCCTGATCTTTTGCCATTTTGTGTGTGGTATTGATACGCCATTTTTCAATAGCTTCTTTATTTTCCCAATACGAAATAAAAATTCCGGTATTGCCATTGTTTACGCTTTCGTAACCTAAAAATCCTTCTTGTTCGTGCGCTAATTTCATGGTAAGCTCATCCATTTCGGCATAACCATCGCGTTGTTCTTGTTTGGTTGAACAAAATATCACAGCGTAATAATTAGAGCGGGGTAGGGGTTTAATATAAGGCATGAGTAAAATTAATCAATTATTTTTTGGGAAAGAAAATATTAATGCCACAGTCCCGATATTTATCGGGATCGCGAATTTTTGCAGGTTGTTTTTTCAACCACGAAGGACACTAAGGAGAACGATGACCACAAAGAAAGTTCGTTCATCGTGTACTTCGTGAAAGAACTTTGTGTTCTTCGTGGTTTCTGCCTCTAAAAAATCTGTTCATTCCTCTCCAGAACCAAATATGGCATCAATAACCGCTTTATTTTTTTCTTTGATCACTTTTCGTTTTAAACTTAATTTTGGTGTTATCTCTCCGCTTTCAACACTCCACGCCCCGCTAATAAGTTTGCAACGTTTTAAATGTTCGTAAGGTGCATGTGCTTTGTTTATCTCTTTCACATGATCGTTTATTAATTTATTGATCTCGTCGCACTCCATCATTTTTTCGTTACTGGTCCATTCTATATTATTGGTTTTGCAGTGCTCTTTAAAATTAAGGATGTTTGGAACAATAATAGCCGATGCAAATTTTTGCCCTTCGCCAATTACCATGCATTGCTCAACAAACTTACATTCCTTTAATTTGTTTTCGATAGCCACCGGAGAAATATATTTACCCGCACTTGTTTTAAATAATTCTTTTTTGCGATCGGTTATCTTTAAAAATTTATTATCTACTAAAATTCCCACATCACCCGTGTGAAACCATCCTTCTGTATCAATAGCTTCGGCAGTTGCTTCGGGGTTTTTATAATAGCCCATCATTAAATTAGGACCCTTCATTAATATCTCACCATCTTCCTCTGCAATTTTTACGGTAACTCCGCTTAATACGGGACCAACTGTTCCAAATTTAATATTACCCTCTCCAAAACAATTGGCTGCTATCACAACCGAAGTTTCTGTCATACCGTACCCTTGAAGTAAGGTTATTTTTGCACAACTGAACACGCGTTCAATTTTTGGGTTCAATGCTGCGCCACCACTTACAATACAAACCAATTTTCCGCCAAAGGCCGCGCGCCATTTGCTGTACACTAATTTATCGCAAATTTTACGTTGTAATTCGTACCAAGGGCCGTTTGCGCCATTGAGTTCGTATGTTTCGGCAAGTTTAATGCTAAGGTTAAATATTTTCTTTTTAAATCCGGTAAGTTTTTCGCCGGCAGCATAAAATTTTTCGATCACTCTTTCAAAAATACGAGGAACCGATACGAAAATCTGTGGTTGAATATCTCTGGCATTCTCAGCAATGGTCTCAAAATTTTCGGCATAATAAACACTTACACCTTTAAATAAATATAAGTTCACTAAAACGCGTTCGTATACATGATTGAGCGGCAAAAAACTTAAAGCTTTCCACCAAGATTCAATTGGCGCCAAAGTTTGAAGCGCTTTTACATTGCTCATTATTCCTTTGTGAGAGATCATAACACCCTTGGGATGACCGGTTGTTCCCGATGTATACAAAATAGTGAACAGATCATTTTCAGAGATGCCTGCTTTAACTGCATCAATATACGCTTGATCGTAATTCTTTTTTCCTAGCTCGATCAATTCCGATAAATGTTTTACGCCTTCAATTGGATTGAAACTGTAAATGTGTTTTAAATTGGGAAGATCTTTTTGAATGGATTGCAATTTAGTGTAAATGCCTTTATCGGAAATGAAAGCTACTTTGGCTTCAGAGTGTGATAAAATAAATTTAAGATCTTCGGCCCCTACAGTTGGAAAAATAGGAACGCTTGGCATGGCCACTTGTTGCGCTGCAAAATCAACAAAATTCCATTCAGGTCGGTTATTCGACATAATGGCACTGGTGTCTTTTTTCTCAAGGCCTAAGGCTACAAGGCCATAGCTAATATAGTTTACATTGTTTACAAAATCGGTTACACTGTTCTTAGCCAAGTTCTTACCTGATCTTCCATTAGGCAACATTTCTTTGCTGCACAAAATGTCGGTTTTAGAAGAATTTAATTTTAAATTATCTAAAATATCAAATACTCTAGTTAGTTCCATGATAGGTTTTATTTAAATTTTTTAAAGATGAATTGTTGTATCGTTTTCTATGGGTGCATCAGAAACAGCTTCTTGTTTTGGACCATCGCGATAGATCACAAATTCTTTTCTGGCTTTTTCTAATTCGGTTATAATTATTTCTCGCTCGGTTATGAGTGAGGTTATTAATGTGGTTTTCTTATAGAAGAGTGAAAAGATCTTCCAGCTTCCTCGAATGGACTTAAATCGTTTGTAATAATAAAATGCTAATAATCCGGAGATAGGGAGCGAAAGAGCGTACGCCACTACAAATCTCCAATCGGCCAGATATTTGCTTGCTAGCCATATTTGCAAGGAGTAAAAAATAAGAAACGTAAATGTTCCCATACTATACGCAATGGAACCATGAAACTCAGGGCGTTTGGAGATGCCGCGCGCGCACCAAAATGGAATTCTAAATGGCAAAAAATTATTTAAAAAACCATAAACAAATAGGGGGAAGCCAAACACCAGAAAGAATAAAGAGAAGATGGTATCAGAAACAGGTTTTGTTTTTTCAACGCCTTTTATCAATTTATCATCCAGCGAAAGATTGTCGAGCTTTTCGAGATAAGAATCTATTTTGGTTTTAAGTGCTTCCACACGTTGCGGATCTTTTTCTAAAAAATAATGCACCGAATCGCTAATAGATTTAGTAACATAATGATCGTGCGCCATTATTTTTGGCGATTGACCAAGGTCTTCTAGGATCTGCGCTTTAAAAATAGTCTCAATATTTGATACGAGTTTATCAACGTCCGAATCTTGTATAGCAACAACTTGCGCTTCTAAGCGTTTACGAATTTCATCGGTAAGGGCGTGTGCCGATTTAAAAGTATCTTGTTTATGCAGTTCGTAATAATCAGAAACATGAATAGGCTTATCAATATTAATATATAGATCACTTTGAAATTTATGAGGATCAGAAAAATTTAATCCAATGGTAACGATCTTTACATCCAAACCAAAATTATTTTCGGCTTCTGCTCCTAAACAAATTCGCGCTGTACCTGATTGGATTTTTTTTATTTTACGTTCGGTTAACGAAATTCCCTCAGGGAAAGCAAGAATGGCACCGCCTTTGGCAAAATGTTTATAGCATTGTGTAAATACATCTTTGTTTTTGCTGGTTAAACCCGGCGTTTCGTGACTTCTAAAAATAGGAATGATATTAAGATGCGGTAAAAGCCATTTTAATAATGGATTTTGAAACAAAACTCCTTTGCCTAAAATAAATAACGGACGATTTGAAATGGTTGCAATTACCAAGGGATCCATAAAAGCGCTTGGGTGATTCGCGGCTAAGAATACTGGTCCTTTTTTAGGGATGTTCTCTAAGCCATTTACTTGCAAAGTTCTAAAGTAAAACTTATTAGTAATGCGAAATAAAAAGCGTATGATCTGGTAGAACATGATTAGTTTTTTTGAGTTTTAGGGTTTGGAACAAACAGTAAGCCAATAAAACCAATTACAAAGAATAGAATAAGAGATAATACGGAAGGACGCATACCGCCCATGATCTCGCTGATCAATCCAAACGAAACAGTACCAATGATCATTCCCAGTTTTTCCATTACATCGTAAAATCCAAAAAAGCTGGTAGTGTCTTCTGTTTTTGGTAAAAATTTACTGTAGGTGCTTCGTGATAAAGATTGAATTCCTCCCATAACAAAGCCAACTAATAC
>CAYYUS010000217.1:0-5274 GCA_964474925.1 uncultured Akkermansia sp.
TTTAAAATTGCTTCCCATTCTTTAACGAATGAATTATTGAATATACTAAAAAAAATTAATATTCAAAATCTATAGTTAACACAATTAAAAAAACAAAACCTCGCGTGTCTCATTTTCGCATGTTACTTTTTTGCGCTCTTCGCTGCCTTGCCGGCCGGCAGATTCGTGTCCTTTTTTTCGTTCCAGGTCTTGTAAACATCCTGTTGTTTTGGTTTAAACGCCGGTGAACGACGTAAGGGTTCACAAGCCTTTAATGTTTCATGGCACTCTTTTGGCAACTTCTGATATAGTTTTGTTCCTTCTGTTTTCCAGGCTATCATTTCATCGCTTACATCTTTAACTTCCTTGGCAGGATTTCCAACAACCACTTTTCTTTTAGAAATAATTGTATCTGCCGGAACAAACGTTAATGCACCAATAATACATTCATCACCGATCACACAATTATCCATGATCACACTATTCATTCCTACTAATACATTTTTTCCTATAGTTCCTCCGTGAATAATAGCGCCATGTCCTATATGCGCGCCTTCTTTTAAAAGCACGGTTGTTCCCGGAAACATATGAATGGTGCAGTTTTCCTGAACATTACATCCATCTTCAATAATGATCTCGCCCCAATCGCCACGCACTGCAGCGCCGGGACCAATATACACATCTCTTCCAATAGTTACATTTCCTGTAACCGTTGCGTTAGGATGAATGAAAGCCGTTTTATCTATTACCGGCACATACCCATTAAATTCGAAAACGTTTGCCATGTTTATGTTGTTTGTTTACCTGAGGTAACCATTAAATAATTTTTTATCAGTTCATCAAGATCACCATTTAATACGCCTTCTGCGTCTGTGATCTTTAATTCTGTTCTGTGATCATTCACCATTTTGTATGGATGCAAAACATAACTACGGATCTGTGATCCCCATTCTATTTTCATTTTTCCTTCTTCAACTGCCGCTTTTGTCTCGTTACGTTTACGCATTTCTAATTCGTATAATTGCGAGCGGATCATTTGCAAAGCGCGTTCGCGATTACCATGTTGACTTCTTTCTATTTGACATACTACTACAATTCCCGAAGGCTTGTGAAGCATTTGAACTTTTGTTTCTACCTTATTTACGTTTTGTCCACCCGCACCACCACTTCGCGATGTGGTTACTTCCAGATCGGCAGGCTTAATTTCAATTTCAATAGTATCGTCAATTATTGGATACACATAAACTGATGCAAAACTCGTGTGGCGTTTAGCATTGGCATCAAACGGACTAATACGCACCAAACGATGCACGCCGTTCTCTCCTTTTAAATACCCATAAGCATAAGGCCCTTCGATCTGAAGAGATACTGATTTTATTCCCGCTGCATCACCTGCATTATAGTCGAGTTGCGAAACCTTAAAGCCACTTTTTTCTGCCCACATAATATACATACGCATTAACATGCTAGCCCAATCGCAACTTTCTGTTCCTCCTGCACCGGCATTGATCTGAAGCACACAACTTAATTGGTCTTCTTCGTTGCGAAGCATGTTCTTAAATTCCAGATCCTCCAATTTTTTAATGGTAATTTCAAACTGATGCTGCGTTTCGGCTTCAGTGGCTTCTCCCTCTTTAAAAAATTCGTAAAATGTATTGAGATCTTCAATATCCTTGGTTAATTCATCATAGCCTGTTATCCAAACTTTTTTAAGTTTAACTTCAGCTAAAACCGATTCGGCTTTTTTACTGTCGTTCCAAAAATTAGGATCTAATGTTTTCTCTTCAAGTAATGAGAGATCGTGTTTCTTCTTATCGTAGTCAAAGAAACCCCCTTAATGCCAGGTGACGTGAGTTAACGTCTTTTAATTGGTCTTGTGTGAACATACAGCAAATATAAGGATTTTTTATTAGCCACGGAGACCCGGAGGCACAGAGAAATTATCTGCTATCTTCCTTAAAGTCATAGAATAAAACATAGGTTATGATCATGATCCAACCAAAGAAGAAAAGCCCCATTACAAAAGCTATATACAAATGCATTACAACGCCAAAATGTAAAAAATATCGTTTTATGCTTTTTACCCAAATTAAAAAAGGAAATAAACTTTGGTACAACAACAACGCGTAAGTAATTATAACGGTAAGAAAGTGATATGAATCAACGGTATTGATCACAAATGAACGTGAATACTGCTGCGCTTTACTTGTGAGATAAACAACCTCTCCATTTAACCAATCGGCGTCGTACCATTTTGCTAATGCCGAAAAACCATACAAAATACACACTTGCAATATCAAAGCTAAGTAAGAAACATTATGCAAAACAATTTTAATTTGATCATAAACTCCGTTTCCTATATTAAAATCCTTTCGCAGCCACGCGCTTAAAAAACATAGATTAACCAGAATTGATTCTCCCGCAGTTGTAGTTGTGTAGATCCTAATGTCTAAATTCAAAACGAGTAAATAAATGATAAGGTCTGTTAACACATAAGATCGCTTATCAAATAAGGAATAGAGGCTCAATAAAAGCACCGTACAAATAAATCCACATGCTAGTGCGCTGTTCTTACTTAAATAAATCAAATAGGCGAACTGTTTAAAGAATCCAATTGGCTCGTTATAAACTAAAGAAACGGCGTGTTCTCCAAAAAGGATGTCGAAATTCAACAACCATAAAGAACATTTGATAATTAAGAATCCATACAGCAAGTTCTTGAACAAACGAGCGTTCTTTTGCTTTCGGTAATCATCAAAAAAATATGCGATCGCTTTATTCATTCACCGTATACGTTCTTTTGTTTGTTTGAATTTCGGTGGCAACCAACATCAGTTTCAAATTCTCAATTTTACCTTCATGCTTTTTTTGCAAGTATTGAATGTTAATGTGCTCAAAAATTTGGTAGTACTTGTCATTAGTGAATTTATACAGATCTCCTTTGATGCTAATTGCCTTATTGTGTACAAAAATACTCGCATCGGTTAACGAGATCATAAGGAACTCTCGTCCGCTAAAAATAGTCCGCTCTTCTAGCACTTCTTGTATTGGAAACGAATACTGTTTTTGTCCGTTCACCTCATACACCGCATAAATACTGTAATTGTATCTTGTTCCGGGCGCAAACATTCGCCAATCTTGATGGAAATACGGATCGCAATATGTCATCGCATAAAAATCCATTTTCCGTTTGGGCTCTCTATTAAATGGATAGGCTCCCCAGATCACAAACAGGAAATGCACCGCAAAAATTACACCAGCGGCGCAAAGGATAAGTATTTTAACTCTATATTTAATGTTTTAAAATTAAACATTGTATGCGTAAAATTCTAGTTATTGCCTTAATATTACATCTGAGCGCAAATGCTCAAGAAAAACTCTTAACTATTCAGGATGCCGTTTTAAAGGGCCGAACAGATCTGGCGCCTAAACGTCTTCAAAACATTCAATTTGTTGCGGGCACCAACTCCTTTTTTTACATTGACAATGGAAAGGTAATAAAAGGAGATAATGCCAATGGTAAAACAAGTGATTGGTTCAAATTAACTGACCTCAACGCTGCTTTAAAAAACGCCAAGCGCGATACTTTAAAAGTTTTTCCGGGTTTACAGTTTAAAGACGCGAATACCTGTTGGTTCAATCAAGGAAAAGATAAAGTAACGTTCGATCTTAAAACAAAAGCGGTTTCTTCAGCAAGCACAGATCCTTCACTAAAAGAAGAAGATGCCGACGAACACAAAGCAACAAAGTATATTGCTTTTACAAAAGACCATAATTTATACGTTAATGTTGCAGGTGATATTCGTCAAATTAGCATTGATGGTACTATTAATTTAGTTTATGGCGGTAAAAACGTTCATCAAAACGAATTTGGAATTTCTAAAGGAACTTTTTGGAGTCCTAAAGGAAATTTGCTGGCTTTTTATAGAATGGATCAGTCGGATGTGTTTAGTTATCCTATTGTTGATTGGAAACCATATCCCGCAAAAAATGAAGACATCAAATATCCAATGGCCGGATCAAAAAGTCATTATGTAACACTTGGTGTTTATAATATTGCTTCGCAAAGTGTGATCTATTTAAAAACCAAAGGGCCAAAAGATCATTACCTCACTAATATTTCGTGGAGTCCGGATGAAAAATTTATTTATATCGCCGAACTTAACCGCGAACAAAATTTTATGCAGTTGAATGAGTATAATGCATCAACAGGCGACTTTGTAAGGACTTTATTTGAAGAGAAGGATGAAAAATATGTGGAGCCTTTACATGAAATGATATTTGTACCGAACAACCCTAAGCAATTTATTTGGCATAGCCGCAGAGATGGCTTTACGCATTTGTATTTGTATGACATTTCAGGAAAGCTTGTGCGACAAATTACCAGTGGCCCTTGGGAAGTTAAATCAACCAATGGCTTTGATGCAAAGAGCGAACGATTTTTCTTTCACGGCAATAGTACAAGCCCTGTTAATCAAGACTTTTATAGTGTTAATTTAAAAACAACCGAAATAAAAAAATTAACCAGCGGTGCAGGAACGCATGTTTGTATGTTGGATGCAAGCGGAAATTATTTTATTGATAATTTCTCGAGCGTTACCATTCCTCGCGAATATAATGTTGTAAGTACAAAAGGAAAATCGGTAAATATCTTTAAAGCAGAGAATCCAATTAAGGAATACAAAACGGGATCGTGGAATTTATTCACCATAAAAAATAGCGAAGGAACAGATCTGTATTGCAGAATGTTCAAGCCTGTAAATTTCGACAGCACAAAAAAATATCCGGTATTGGTTTATTTGTACAACGGCCCGCATTCTCAATACATCATCAATACCTGGATGGCGGGCGGAGAAATGTGGTACCAATACATGGCGCAAAAAGGCTTTATTGTTTTTGGTATAGAGGGCCGAGGAACATCGTACCGAGGGAAAGTTTTTGAGCAGGCCATTCATCGTCAGTTAGGGAAAGTTGAAATGGAAGATCAATTAAAGGGTGTTGATTATTTGAAATCCTTGCCCTATGTAGATGGAAACAGAATTGGTGTGCACGGCTGGAGTTACGGTGGATTTATGACCACATCGTTAATGACGAGAAATCCGGGAGTTTATAAAGTTGGAGTTGCGGGCGGCCCCGTAATTGATTGGAGTCATTACGAAATTATGTATGGTGAGCGTTATATGGATACACCACAAGAAAATAAAGAAGGCTACGACAAAAATAATTTATTGAATCACGTTGGAAATTTAAAAGGAAAATTATTGATGATCCACGGCGCGCAAGATCCTGTTGTAG
>CAYYUS010000218.1:0-5271 GCA_964474925.1 uncultured Akkermansia sp.
AAAAGCCCAATATTGGGCTTTTAGTAGCGGAGGGGGGACTCGAACCCCCGACCTCAGGGTTATGAATCCTGTGCTCTAACCAGCTGAGCTACCCCGCCGTTTAGGGGCTGCAAATATATAAATTATCCTATAAATAACATACAAATTCCTATTATCCATCCATCAAACCACTTTCTTTCACTCACTTCCCTATTTCATCACTAAAAAACTAAATTACTTCATTTAATAACTGGACGCCATGCTTTAGTAAATGGCGCTCTTTTTCAGGTATTAATTCATTAAATTTAGAGTATTAAACACCTATCTATGTTCAAACATCTATCAAGATCGCTTTCTGTTGCCTTTGTGTTATTATGCTCGCTGGCTTTTGCAAAAACAGTTCCGCTGAATAATGCCGAATTAGTTGCTCGCAACTTCATGATGCAAACTATCAATGCTCAAGATATAACTTTAAAATTATTTCATACCGCAAAAACTGCCGATGGCTCGCCTTTGTATTATGTATTTGATGTTAACAGCGGAAACGGTTTTGTGATCGTAACAGCTGATGATGCGGCTAAACCTATTATTGGTTATTCAACAAAAGAGAGATTTGATATTCCCGCGCCAAACTCAAACATTGGCAATTGGCTAAATAAACGCGGTGAAGAAATAAATTACTTACGCAAAAATAACATTCAGGCAAATGCAGTTATTGCAAAAACCTGGAGTGATTATACAAACAATATTCCTGCAACAGATCTACGTCGTTCGTCGGCCAATACTTCAGTTGCACCTTTGCTTACTACCTTATGGAATCAATCTCCTTATTATAATGATCTTTGTCCGGGCGGTTCGGTTACCGGATGTGTTGCAACAACTATGGCACAGATCATGAAGTATTGGAATTATCCTAAACAGGGTAATGGAAATAGTTCTTACAACGAGAACGACTATGGAAGCTTAAGCGCAAACTATGCCAACGCTGTTTATGTTTATTCGTTGATGCCAAATGTTTGCTCGTCGCCTAACCCAGAAGTCGCTGAATTAATGTACCATTGCGGCGTAAGCGTTAATATGGATTATTCGCCCGAAGGAAGTGGTGCTTGGGTAATTAATGCCGATTCACCTATTTCTGCAGAGAATTCATTCATTAATTATTTTGGTTATGATCCAACACAGATATTAGGAGTGTATCGCGATGATTATTCTACAGCAAACTGGCATGCCTTATTAAAAGGAGATCTTGATATCGGTCGCCCAATTCAATATGTTGGTTTTGGTAATTCAGGCGGACATACATGGGTATGCGATGGCTACGACGTAAACGACTTCTATCATATGAATTGGGGTTGGGGAGGAAGTGGCAATGGATATTTTGATATTGATGTGTTGAATCCAACGGGAATGGATTTCTCTTTCGGACAACAAGCACTTGCAGGATTGATCCCATTAACTTCACAAGCAATTGATGCCGGTGTATTAACTATTACACCAAATGATATTTTATGTAATGCGGGTACTGTTAGTCCTGTTGTAAAGATCAGAAATTATGGAAGCAGTACACTTAGCTCTTGTGTGATCAATTATAAAATTGATGGTCAAAATTACCAAACCTTGAATTGGAATGGTTCTTTGGTTACGGGACAAACTGCTACTTTAAGCTTACCTGGAAATACTTTTTCAAGCGGCTCGCATACCATTACGTGTTATACAAGTGGTCCAAATAATAATACCGATGGCGATATTACAAACGACTTGAGTATATCGTACATTAATTTAATAAGTGCCGATCAACTTCCGTTAATAGAAGGTTTTGAAACACAATCGGCCATTGACGAATGGACTTCAATTCCATCAGGTGGATCAAATTGGGAACTTACAACACAAGCTTTTTCAGGTGGCAGCAAGTCGATGAAGATCGATAATCTTAATAATACACCTGGCAACGTTAGCATTTTAGAAGGCTTAGGAGATTTTGATCTTACAAATGCCGGTGCCATTGTTCAGTTATCATTTAAAGTGGCGTATCAACAAAAAACAGCAACAAGCAATGATCAATTGAAATTACAAGTATCAGACGATTGCGGTAAATCGTGGAAAACGCGTTGGACAAAACAAGGCGCTGCCCTTGCAAGCACTTCAGTATTATCAAATACTCCTTATCAACCATCAACCGGTGAGTTTAAAACATTTAGCGTTACAGTACCTTCCTACTACAATGCCATTTTTAGATTTGTATTTACATCAGATGATACAGATCCCGGGAATGATGTGTTCTTAGATGATATCAACATGATAGATCCTGCTGTTAGCGTGAAAGAAACTGACATAAATGTTGGTTTGAATATGTATCCAAATCCTGCAAAAGATAAAGTTACCATTGAGTACAACACTAAAGAATCACACACTGTGAGTGTCGACGTATGTGATGTACTTGGTAAAAAGCACACAAGTGTGAACAAAGGAAAAGTTGATGCAGGAAATCATGAGTTTGAAATTGCAACTGATCAATTAACTAACGGTGTTTACTTTGTAACTATTTCTATAGATGGCAGCAAAATTGTAAAACGACTTGTAGTTCAAAATTAATTTTCGAACACCATCTCTCATGAAGGTTTTTAAAACCTGTTTTTTATTCTTTATTTGTTTTTCTTCATACTCTCAAACGTATTCAAGAGGTGATAGTTTACGCGGTAAATTAAATAACGCGCGTAATTGGTGGGATGTTATATTTTATAACCTTCATGTAAACGTTGATGATAACAAACGTTCTATTCAAGGCAAGAACACCATTTATTTCAAAACCATTTCCGGCGGAACTCAATTTCAAATAGATCTTCAAAAACCATTGATGGTTGACAGTTTTATTTTTCATAATAAAAAATTGGAAGTGAAGCATGAGTACGATGCATGGACAGTTAGTTTAGATCCAATTTTAATTGACGCGCAAAAAGATTCTGTGACCGTTTATTATTCCGGCACTCCACGCAAAGCAAAAATGGCGCCATGGGATGGTGGATTTATTTGGGCAAAAGATAAACAAAATCGCAAATGGATAAATGTGGCTTGCCAAGGATTAGGCGCTTCGGTTTGGTGGCCGCTTAAAGATCATCAAAGTGATGAGCCAGATAACGGAATGAATATTTCCATCACTGCCAATGATAGTTTAGTTGCTATTTCCAATGGAAATTTGGTTAAACGAGTTTCCAATTCAAACAAAACAAAAACCTCAACGTATAGCATCACCAACCCCATTAATAGTTATGATGTAACCATGTATCTTGGCAATTACGTTATTGTAAAAGATAGTTTTGAAGGAAAGAACGGGAAATTAAAAATGGAATACATTATTTTGGATTACAACAAAAACAAGGCCGACAGTTTATTAAAACCTGATACGCAAAAAATGCTCAAGAGTTTTGAGTATTGGTTTGGTCCCTACCCTTTTTACGCCGATGGTTTTAGATTAGTAGAAAGTAATTTTTTAGGCATGGAACATCAAAGCGCTGTTGCTTATGGTAATAAATTCCGCAAAGGCTACATGGGAATGGATCGCTCAGGAACCGGTATTGGAATGCTTTGGGATTTTATCATTATTCATGAGTGCGGACACGAATGGTTTGGAAATAATATCACCACAAAAGATATTGCCGATATGTGGGTGCACGAAGGATTTACAACCTATTCGGAAGCTTTATTCATTGAATCAGTTTGGGGAAAAGATTCGGCCAGTAAATATGTAAGAGGATTAAGAAAAAGTATTTCGAATGATGGTCCTATTATTGGTAATTACGAAGTAAACAAAGAAGGAAGTGGAGATATGTACGATAAAGGTGCAAACATGATCCACACTATTCGTCAAGTAATTAATAATGACGAGGTATTTCACGAGATCTTATTGGGGCTAAATAAAGATTTTGGAAAAAGGACCGTAACAACAAAAGATGTTGAGGAGTATATCTCCGCAAAAAGTAAGATCAATTTTAAACCCGTGTTCGATCAATATTTGCGTAGCGCAAAAATTCCGAAACTAGAATACAAGATCAAGAAGAAACAATTGGTGTATAAATGGGTGAATTGCAATGCCGATTTTAATATGCCGATGAAAATAAGGATCAATAGAAGTTCCCCTATTTGGATCTATCCAAGTACAACAGAGAAAAAATTAAAATTCGATTCGAAGATATTTATTATAACGCTCGATTCGGATTTTTACATCCGAAAAAGTTAATCCGCTTTAAGCTGCTTCAGTAATCCTGCATTCAACAACAGCTTTTCGTTCTTATTGAAATCAAAATACACGATTACATCTTCTCCTCTTGAACACAACTCTCCTTCGCTATTATAAATATCATGTTCCAAAACAAAACTCGTGTTCTTGGTTTCCTTTACCAAAGTTTTAATACTAATATTGCCCGGGTAAAATATAGGTTTATAATATAAAATACTTGTAGCGGCAACCATAAATCCTATTTTTTGCTCCTCGTAAGTTTTCATGATGCCTACTTTTTCCATAAAATTAACGCGTGCAGCTTGCATGTACTTTGCGTACATCACATTATTTACATGACCAAAAAGATCAAGCTCACTCCAATCAATTCTTAAATTAAGTTCCATACTAAGAATCCTTTTTAAAATGTGTTACTATCTCGGTTAAACAATGTACTTGCGTAGTTTGAACACGTTTGCTCTTGTTAGGATTGTACCAAATAGTTTGCCAACCTGCTTTTTTGGCGCCTTGAATATCGGCTTCAAAATTATCGCCTATCATCAAACAAGCTTCTTTGCTAGTATTACTAAGCCTTTCAGCTTCTTTAAAAATTTCGAGATTTGGTTTGTTGTGTCCAACATCTTCACTAATGATCACATTATCAAAATATTTATGAAGATCGCATTGCGTTAATTTTATGTGCTGAACTTCTTTAAATCCATTAGTGATCACATGTAATTTATAGTTCGCGCTCAAGGTGTCCAATAATTCTATCGATCCTTTTTTTAATTCTGTACCGTATGGCGATTGTTGTATATACGATTCGGAAATGAACCAACTTAGATCAAAATCATTATACCCAAACTCTAAAAACGTTTCATGAAATCGTCGTTTACGCAATTCATCTTTAGTAATTTTTTTTGTATTGTACAATTGCCAAAGCTCGCCGTTCTTTTTTTTGTAGGCTGTAAAATACGTGTAAAAATCATTCTGCAATTTTTGCGCTAAGCCTTGCTCGTCAAAAAGTCTGGAGAGAATACGTTCGGAGTTTTTTTCAAAATCCCAAATGGTATCATCTA
>CAYYUS010000219.1:0-5249 GCA_964474925.1 uncultured Akkermansia sp.
CCTATAGAAAGGTTAGGGTACCATTTTTTATACTCATTGAAATAACTTTTGAAGTATGTTTCATTCCAAACGACAATCGGGCAATTTGAATTAGGTTCAAGAGCAGTTATTAATTTTTTCACAAACTCTTCTCTTGTATCATATTTCCCCATTGGGTTAGCGGTAAAATTTTCTGCACTTGAAATTCCATCTACTTCTTTAAGAATATTAAAATGATAAGGAGAAGTTGAAAACGGTTTGCTACCAGGGTAAATTGAAAGCGCAGTTTTGGCAACATTTAAATCAAGAAAAAGAGTTCTATTACTTGAGTTCAACTTGGCAGTATAGTTTTTAATATGCGAAGTTGAAATATAGGGTCTGTCTTTTTTATGACTATCAAGTTGAATTTTTTCTATTGCTGTCAATCTTGTATTAGCTGGAACGTCAATCATTCTTTCGTGCCCTAGACTATACAGTCGAAACTTTTGAGCAAAACTCATGTTGGCAAATTCAAAAACATTTCCTTTTTGCAATTCACTCCAACAGTGCTTATAGAAGGTGCATTTCGGCTCAGGACATTGATATCCCAAAAGGACTTCTGGACATATGGAATAATTCAAAGTCTTTTTTAATCGTAAAATATGCTTCTCTATTTTCAATTGAAGATGCCTGCATTTGTCAGCGACATTTTTACGCAAAAATAATTCGGAAGGGTTATTTTGCCCGTGCACAAATTCAGGGTTTAAGAAGGTGATGAAAAATTTATCTACTTTTAAACCACATTTTTGCAAAACATAATATTGATAACCTGCAGCCCATATGTCTGCGCCTTTTGGTTCTCCAGGCGAATTTTTCAATATCCAAACAAAAGTTTTATCTCCCTTCTGAATGCATGCTACTTCAACGAGTTCTTTGTCTTTTGATATTAGTGTTGCATTATGAATTGTATATCTTTTTTTTGTTGAAATAATTTCATGCGTTTTTATATTTCGCTCTTCGATTGTTGTGAGTTTTGAAATCTGAATTCCATTGACCTGAATTTGTTTGCAAAGGATTTCCTGTATTTCCTCCTTTGAATCATTAAATGATTTCAGATTATCAGTAGCTAATCCTTGGTGGTATCTGTTTAGATACGCTGCTTTTGAACAACGAATGACGTGTTTAAAATCAGCTATTGTTATTAATTTTTCCATATTAAAATAAGGGTGGTAAAGAGGTTAATAATTCTGTGATTATTTCGATGTTGGTTTTGAAACGCATGGTAAACCTGAACGAAAATTCTGCAAAATATTTTTCCATAGAATCTGTTTCAATGCCCTTATATGTTCTTTGCGTAGCACCTTTAGCCATTGCATGAAATCCTTCCAAAGTGTTAGTATGCGAATCACCAATTGCCCAAATCTTATTTTTATGATTACATGCCTTATGGTCATACCCTTTCTTTTCAAGTGAAGCATATATCTTATGCTCATCAGTTTTTATTTTGTGGGTCTTATTAATGCCAGCCCATTCCATAGCTTCCTCAAGAACCTGGCGTGAAACTTCTGGTGTTGGGTAAGCTTTCATAACCCCACTACTTCGCCCAGTCATTGTAATTACTGGATAACGTCTTTGGCTTCCAGGTCCACGCTTTAATTTCTCTCCTTCTTCAAGAACGTAATCTGTAATTGGAGTGTATACTTCGTCTATTTCTATAACTTCTCCAGGAAGGAAACTAGATTTAGCTCCCGCCAATCCCATCCAATCACGAGTCCTATCTAATATACTGTAAGCGGTCTCTTTTCTTTTGTTAGTCTTTCTATGGACTTCCAGCGAGCTAATTCCATTTTTACAATTTATCAAGTCATATATCGTATCTAGATACACCATCAATGAAACATGAGTGTGCTCTAATGGTGTTCCTTTCATTGGATATATTTTATGAAAGCATTGATTACAACGAAAGGCAGGTTTATCAACCATTCTCCTATAGTGAATGGATACTGGGAAACCGCATTTCGGACACTTGTTATTTGTTTTTTCTAATCGAAATCTGAATATTTCAAAAAGAATAGCCTCATCGCTATGAAAAATTTCTTTTACAGCTCTGAGAGTACTTAATTCTCTTTTGACTCCCATTTCGGTTTTTTTCTTTTCAACATTTTTAAGTGTTGTTGGACTGTACAGATTGGCGTTTAAAAACCAATTTGTTGTGGGTTGAATATTTCCGTTTAAATACATATTTTATTTTTTTAATTGTTATTATTAAGACAGTCTTTTCCCATGCCTTTATTTTTTAAAAGCTTTTGGTTACTAAAAATTTGTCGGATTGTTTTACAAGATTTTCAAATGTGCTTTACAGCGTTTATCTTCAGCTAGGTTACCAAACGATTCCTTTGAAGGGTAATGTTCTGGTCGAAAATCTAATTTATCCTCTGTTAGCCAATCTTTAAGTACATAGTAGGTGTGAAGATTTGAGTTTCCGAACTTGCCAGCTCCAATAAACTTGCTGCTTTTTCGTAAATAATTAAATCTTTGATGCAATAAAGGTCCTTTAAGTAATTCTTCTGCTCTTTCTGACCCTTCTACATCTTCAAAGAATTTTTTAAACTCCTTGCTTGAAAAAGCACGATTTATTTTGGCGGCAAAGTATCTCACTTTGTCTTCCAAGTTCCAATCTGGTTTATAATCAGTCAGAGTTGGAGCTGTGTTCAAGGATTTGCTTAAAACACTCTTAATATTATCTGCGCTACCGTTTGTCGTTGCTGTTGAATCAACTTCAACTATATCTTCTAAAGTGGCGGCTGCGCTAATTTGTTGCCACTTATTTATTATTTGCTGATATTTTTTTATTTCTTGCTCAGCACGCTTTTTTATTTCTTCAAATGAATTCTCCATATTAATTTTTTATTTGTTGTTTACTGTTTACAGTTATTTATACGTAATTTAAAATTATAAGTTTCATAATTGTCTACATATTTGTATACATTATATTTTGTTTTTAGGCATGAATCCCCTAAAGCGAATTACTTAAATTTTGTAATTCTCTCATTTCTAATGAGTAAAGCTTAAGAAGAATTTTATTTCTGACCCCTAAAAATATTTGAAATATTTGTATCCATATATGTAGACATTGATGTTTTTAACAGCATCAACCAGAATCTAAGTATGGTTTTGACCATAATTCTTTGTTGTTTTGACTTACCTCGATTTTTTTTGTTTCTTTTATTGTTTTCATCGTTTTACTTTTACCAAGCGGTCAACCTGACGGCTATACTGTTATAGTTATCCGAAATGAAAAAAAAAGAAAAGCAGCTAGGCTAGAATGTTATATATCTGATAAACAATAAATTAACCATGATATTCTTAAATTAAGTGGTCAATTTGGAGAATTTTATAAAGTTATAGCTTTATGATATTTCGAAAGTTCTTATCTTGGCGGCATGGAAAATATTAGTTTGAAATCTCTGGATGTGGTTATACATCCATTAAAATATGCGACTTCCGTAATCCGTAAGAGAATTGAAGAAACTCAAAAGAAAGGTAATGATGATAAAATCACTTTACCAAAAAGCTGGATAAGAACAGTGAGGCAAGCTCTTAATATGCCTGTTAGTGTTATAGCTAAAAAACTGGGAGTATCGCCACAAGCCATAATCGAATTTGAAAAAAGTGAAGCTCATATAGACGGAGGAAAAATTTCTATAAAAAATCTATCCAAAGTTGCTGATGCAATGGGAATGCAACTGGTATATGGTTTCGTTCCAAAAAGTCATCCTTCTTTAGAACTAATGGTACATAGTGTATCGTGGTACAAAACGCAACAGAACCTTAGAGAAAAAAAGGAAAGCGTTGGTGTTTCATTTCATAAGCGTCCTTACGAATACAATAAGCGTAAAAAGAAATTAGCTGAAAAAAAAGCAACCACTCTTCCAAAGTCACTCTGGAAATAAAATAGATTATTTAAAACCTTTAAAAAAGGTTTCAATTTTCACATTCAGTGCCCAGCACAATTTGCTAATAATCTCCAAGGATGGATTTGTTCCACCGACCTCAAGTCTGGAAATGGCTTGACGATTCATCCCAATCATTTCACCTAACTCCTCACCAGACATTTTACGTTTTTCACGCAACTGTTTTAAACGAGCTCCGAAATTATCGAGAAGCAGTTCCCTTGTGATGGGTTTTTTGGATATGTGTTTTTTTGATGGCATTTGAAATACGAAGATAAGAAATTAACGTTAATCTTTATTTTTTTTCACCTATTTATAAGGGTGAATGCGGCATTTTTAAGAAAACAAATTCGAGAAGTCCTTGAGGTCTTCCTGGCTGAAGGTGAACAGCCCAAATTCTTTATTAAATATAGCGAGAAGGAATGGGGATATGTTTTATACAAGCGCTTTTTCGGCTTGGACCAATACGATAATCCAAATGAACAGATTGTCGCTGTTGAATACTTAGGCAGAAATCCAAAACAAGCGGAAATTAAAGCAAAGCAAATAACTGGCCAGGATTTAATTGCACAAAAACCAAAAGCAAAGCCTTTCAAAAGAGCTGAAATAATAATGCCAGTAAGTACTTATAAAGGTAAAAAGTTAAAAGAAATTCCACTTGGCTATCTGGTAACCTTTGTATTAAACAGCAAATGGATGCATACGATTATAAAGGACCCTTATTTAAAAAATATATATGAATATCTGACCAAGGATATAGCTTCTCAAACGCAGGAGTATTTAAAAAAGGAAGTTGTTGGAACAAGTACGCCAGCTTTATCCGAAAAGTACAATGAATACAAAATGTACGATTATTCACCAGGAATAGAAAAAATGGCCTTTGCGAATATGCTTATGCCACTTATGAAATCAGAGTTGTCTAAAAGAATGGTTCAGTTTGCAGAAGATGGAACTGTTATTATCCCATAATATAATCACACCACAATTTTTAATTGTCTACCTTTATAATTATGATAAAGCTGTTAAATATTGATGAATCTATCCCATCGGAGTTTTTTGTTTTTATTAACTTTAGAAATCTCATTACCAAACATAATATTGAAACTAATGGTTCTATATTTTCAGCGGCATTTCCATATTTAGAAATTAAGCCAGATTTTTTGGCAAAGTATTTATCTGGAAAAGTAGATTATTTACCTTTTACAGTAAATAACAATAAGGATTTGGGAGTTGTTTCTCATTTTGCTAATAATATTACCTCTGATTATAGAACAGAATATAACGCAGAAATGAAGCGATTTTTTGATTTTCCCTTATACCCCTCTCGTCTCTCAGCAA
>CAYYUS010000220.1:0-5248 GCA_964474925.1 uncultured Akkermansia sp.
AAGCTTTGCACTTTCCTTTATTGCATCGATTGTTTTTGCTTGGTCTTTTGCACTTAATTGAGCAAACAGAAAAATTATTGTCCGTTTGAATAACTCACTCCACAATCCCAGTCCTCATTGCATACACAGCAAGCCCGGCAGAATTTTTTGAGCGGGTTTTTTCAAAAATGTTTTGTTTATGGTTCTCAATAGTACGCTCGCTTAAAAATAGTTTATCGGCAATTTCCTTATTTGTAAACTCATAACATATAAGTCGTATGATCTCTTTTTCGCGCTCGCTAAGGTTTTTGTTCACGTCGAGCCGCTTAATATGTTCTTTTTTTACAAGTTTTTTTAAAACGCGTTTAGAGATGTCTTCATTAAAATAAAGTTCATTATTGTGCAAGCTATAAATGGCATCTACTACTTGTTCAATATCAGCACTTTTTTGCAATAATCCTTTCGCGCCTAATTCTACTAAACCATAAATAAGTTCATCTTCATTATGCATGGTCAGTATGAGCGGTTTAATTTCAGAATGTATCACCCTTAATTTTCTTAAAACTTCAAAACCATCCATCTCCGGCATTTCAACATCAAGAATAAGTATATCAATTGGTCTTTTTCTTTTAAGCAATTCATGAAAGAGTTCATTGCCGTTTGAAGCAACAATGCTTATGGATAATTCATCATAATTTTTTAAAAGAGCAGCCATCCCATCTCTAAATAGTTTGTGATCGTCGGCTATTGCTATTTTAATTTTGTTAGGCATTTATTTTTTCATGAATAGGTATTAAGATCGCTATCAAGGCTCCTTTAGTTTGAGTTTGATAATTTATTGTACCACCTAATATTTGAATTCGGCCATAGATACTTTTTAAACCTAAACCTTTGTTTGTTTTAAGAATGTTTTTCACGTCCTCATTATTAATACCATTGCCATCATGCTTAATTGAAATGGAAAGTTGGTTATTTGTAAAGTTAATATTAATATTTACCAGTGTTGCATTGCCGTGCTTTAGTATGTTTGTTAAAATCTCCTTACATGTTCTAAATAATTGTATTTCTTCCTTTTTCTCGAACCTAACATTTTCGGGCTCGGCATTAAGTTCAACCTTTAGTGTGTTCGGTATCTGCGAACAAAGCTGATTCATGGCGCTAATAAATCCGAACCTAGCCAAGGTGGGGCTGGCCAGATCATTAGAAATTGCTCTTATATTTTCATTGATCTCAAGAAGTAACTCGTCATTAGCCTTTATTAATTCTAAAGTTACAGTGATGTTGTTTAGCTTATTTTTAAGCTGATTATTATTAAGCTTAATAACATTGGTTAATGCACCAAGATCGTCGTGCATATTTTTGGCCACCAACTCTCTTTCTTTTTCGGAAGCAATAATGGTGGCATCCAATAAGTCATTCTGGAATTTCTTTTCTGCTTCTCTTAAGGTCTCTTTCTGTTTGAGAATGTTTTTTTGGTATTTGATAACGGAGGTAACCACCACCACCGACATTATAAAAACAACGAGTGTACCCGCAATAAGAGTAATAATAATATCTATTTCTTTGATGTTTTCCATAAGCCAATACTAAGTAAACTGTAAAAAACAAATGCGAAGAACAAATGTAGGTAAATAGACACTAAAGTGAGGTTAGGTAAATGAAGAGTGTATTTTCGTAAACCGAAAATAAAAAGTGTGCACGAAAAATAGATAAGAATTGAACTATTGATCCAAAAGATGGGATAATCTGTTATTAAGGGTGTTTCGACCTGGGTAGTTATTTTGCGGAATGCAATGATCCCTAAAATTATGAGAAGTACATTTTTACATAATGGTGAATAGGTTGGCATAGAGAAAAATCCTTTGTCAGCAAGTTCTATGAAATAAGTAGCAAGGAAAATTCCTAAAATCAAACTATACACAAATTTCCCTACATTTTTATTTATATAACTATAGAAAAAGTAAAAAAATATAAAAAACTCAAGCAGGCTTGATAAATTGTAAACTAGAATATTATTTTTAAAGATGATGGCACATAATCTCAGAACTATTTCGTTAATGAAGCCAAAAATAATATAGTAAAATATTATCGAGTGAGTTGTATCATAGTTCTTTCTTTTAGTAAAACCAATTATACCTAAGATAAGTAAAAAGGGCAAAAAAATTAAGGCAGTATAATACAACATCACCCAAAAATACTCTTTTTTAGCTATTTAGGTCGTTGGAATCTCCGCAGGTAGGGGGGCACACAACGGTATTGTCCAAAATCAAAGGAGTTGACCCCAGAATATCGTTTTCATTAGAGGTAACTCCAACGATCACTATTTCTTTTGCGCCGGTTTCACCATCGACCCCATAGTAAATCCTTAGGCCTACACAGCCGGTTTGGCCAAGTAATGTTTGGAGCTTGTTGGCTCCTACAAAATGTCCAAGGATAGGGTCCATTTGACCGCTTCTGTAATTTGATGTTAGTGCTGCTGCACTTTCGAGCGAAATAAACGCTCCTTCATTTCCTGAAAAACTCATAGATATAATTTTTAAATGTTAGCCCGCAATTTAATTTCCTTTTATGGATTTACATTAAAATTTAAAGCTCAAATATCTGTAAAGTCTTTAAGTTCAATGATATATTAAAAAGTGAGTTGCGGAAAACACCTAGTAAATTAAGTAAATACCGCAATCGCATAATGAGTGTTTTCCTCATGTTTTTTTTGATGCGTTCAAGGTACATTTAAAACGGGATAAATTGAATAATATGGGAAGAGATAAGGCAAAAGATGATAGACAGTTTAATTGTAATCAGGATTCTGAATTAAATTACGTAGCAGGTTTATATGAAGAGAGGATCATTGTGAAGGCATTTCTTATAGGAAGTTGCCATAATAAATCAATAAAGTATTTCACGCATTTGGAAGTTTATAAATTAATAGAAAAGGAATTGGGTTATCCAATACCCGTATATAAAAGCTAAGAAAAGAAACAATGAAAAAAAAGTTATTGATCATCATTTTTAGTGTTATTACACTTGGAACAGTTGCAACTTTTTATTCGTTTTCAAATGATGATTGCTGTGCCACTTGCTCCGGAGCAAAAATTTGTAATGCATGTAAAAATTGTAATTATTGTAAACACTGCTCAAAAAATGGTGGCGTATGCGGGGTGTGTTCGCCCGAGAGCTTTGAAGTAAAGAAAAAAGTGATCAAAAAGGACACGGTCAATCCAAAAAAATCAAAATAGGAAGATGGAAAAATACATTTACGATGGGTGTTCAAGAACTCCTTTGATACATTTTGATCTAAGTACGGGAACATTAGATATAAAAGGTCGATCAGTTCCTGAGGATCCGTACGAATTTTACAAACCGCTGTTAAATGCTATAGAAAAATATTCGCTTTCCACCCCACCTTCAACAATACTTAACGTTCATCTTGAATATTTTAATACAAGCTCCTCTAAGTGCTTGTTGAATGTATTTAAAAAATTTGAGGATATTCATAAAGGTGGTAATCCCGTTAAAATTAATTGGAAATACGAGAACGAAGATTATGATATGTTAGAGGCTGGGGAAGATTATAGGGAAATAGTAGACATTCCTTTTGTGATGTTGGAGGTGAATGAGAGGTAGCATTATAATATGGCCAATTTACTAATTGAACTATAATAAGTATAATATTATGGAAGACAAGAGCATTATTGAAAAAGAAATTGCAGATCTTATCAGTCAGCGTGATACTTTAAATCGCGAGATTGAGGCTTATAGAAACGAGATAAACGTAGTAACAGAAGGTAAACCTTCATTAAGAGAACAAATGACATCTCGTCTGGCTACTATGGAATCAACAATCAAAACTATTTCCGACAATGTAGATAAAATTAATACATTCCATGTTCAAATTCTGAAACCAAAAGAGGGAGAGTCTAAATCCCTATTGGAACTTGTTAATGAGACTTACATGAAAATTTCGGCGGATAAAACAAAGTCAGACTCAGATCTTAAAGCTATTGAAAATTTTAAAGTAGAACTATTAGGAGATCAGGAAAAAAACATTGTGGGACAAAAACAACGCTTCGAGTCTCTTGAAAGCGAAATTAAAGCCAATAAAAAGCTATGGGAAGAGAATTCAGATACCCTTTTCAAAAAAATTGAAGGATTATTACCGGGCGCAACAGCTTCTGGCTTAGCTAAAGCATACCAAGATCAAAGAATGTCCTACAATAAACCATATTGGGGATGGGCCATAGTTTTTGTAATTACCCTATGCTGTATAATTTGGTTCGCCATTGCAAATTTAAAAGATGCAACATCCGTTGAGGACGCATTTATGAAAGTTATTTCACGGCTCCCATTTTTTATCCCAGCATTTTGGCTTGCCCTATTTTCAAGTAAACAGCAAAGTCAGAATAAACGACTACAACAAGAATATGCGCACAAAGAAGTGTTGTCAAAATCTTACGAAGCAGATAAGCGGGAAATTGAAAAATTACCTGATTCACCTGAAAAAGCTAAGCTTTCGGCCAAATTGTTGGAAACAATGATTGACTCTGCTCGGTATAACCCAAGTGAAACTTTAGGAAGTAAAACGCATAACGACGGACCCCCAAGTGTGCTTGAATTGTTTAAAATGAAAATGCTAAAAAAATTGACCAGTGCGGATAAATCGAATTAATATAAAAAAGTGAATCGAAGGCAACAGTCTTAACATAACCAACTCGAACTCTTGAAAAAAATCCGTACTGTTTGCGATTTAAGGCCTGCCGTATTACGGGGCATAAAAGGTAAAGGTTTTGTCGTAACAAGGGCACATATTACGCTTCCAACTTTCCTTTGACAAGCATAAATATTGCTAACGACATTTCGGCAAACAAAAGTCTTCTGTCAGTATGCTATGGTCGATAACGTTAATTATTTCATTATTCAATTTAAAAGACCTAATTTTAGTATAAAACAAATTAACATGAAAGCATTCATTTTTACTTGCATTTTGTTTGCCTCGACAACCATTAATGCTCAAACAATTGACCTTCCGTTGAAAAACATTGACGAAACATTATTAAATAAGACAAGCTGGGTTCAAGCTGACGACTCTCCAAATGGACTCGAGACTCCAATAAATGCTGAAAAAGACACTCAATATAAATCCAATAAATTAGCGTTTTATAAAACAAAAAAATGGGGTAGCCTACTTGACAATAAAAATGAATTCGTTGTTGGTAATTGGGAAGTAAAAGACAACCAAATTATTCTTTACGACCTTTACGCAAAAGGCAAA
>CAYYUS010000221.1:0-5243 GCA_964474925.1 uncultured Akkermansia sp.
CGTAAATTCAATATAAGTGATATTCCTTATACAAAAGGATCCGTTTACAGCAAAAACGCTTTCTACCCAAGCAATTTAATTGAGTGGGGGCCTTCATATATTCTTCGCGATGTGCACGGACAAGCCGTTTCTTTTCAACCATTTCAATACAATCCTGTAACAAAAACATTGCGTGTATACACTGAGTTAATCGTTCGCGTTTATAATCAAAATGCAAGTAAAACTTCGGCACTTACATTGCCTGAACATGTTGACGCTAACTTTATGACCATTTATCAATCACAGTTTTTAAATGCTTCTTCGTTACCGGTTACTGCACCTTTAGCAGAAGGCGGAAAGATGTTGATCATTTGCAACGATGCATACATGAGTGCTATGACACCTTTTGTGAATTGGAAAAAGCAGATCGGTATCCCAACTACTATTGTTCCTATTTCAGCGGTTGGTAATACCACTGCTTCAATTAAAAGTTATGTTACCAATTATTATAACACCAACGGTCTTTCTTATTTATTATTGGTAGGAGACGCGCAACACATTACTCCAATGACATTTACCATGAGTGGAGATTCTGATAATGGTTATGGATACATTGTTGGTAATGATCGTTATCCTGATATTATGGTAGGACGATTCTCTGCAGAAACCACCACGCATGTTACAACCATGGTTAACCGTACAATTGCGTACGAAAAAACGCCTACTCCAAATGCAAACTGGTATAAAAACGCAATGGGAATTGCTTCAGATCAAGGTCCTGGTAATGATAATCAAATTGATTACCAGCACATGCGTTCTATTCGTGGACAGTTATTAGCATATACTTATACCAATGTTGCCGAGATGTATGATGGCTCTCAGGGCGTAGTTGATGCAACCGGCAATCCAAGCGCGGCAATGGTAGCAGCCGAACTAAATGCGGGTGTTGGCCTTATTAATTATGTTGGACACGGATCAGATAACTCTTGGGCAAGTTCAGGATTTTCGAGCACGAACATTAATGCTTTGAACAATAATAACAAATGGCCATTCATTTTTTCAGTGGCATGTGTAAATGGCAACTTTAAAAACCAAACGTGTTTTGCTGAAACATGGTTGCGCGCAGCAAATGCAAGCGGACCAACCGGTGCGGTTGCAACCATTATGTCAACCATCAATCAATACTGGAATCAGCCGATGGAAGGACAAGATATGATGGATACTATTTTGTGTGAAGCCATTTCAAACAACATCAAGCGTTCTTTTGGGGGAATTACTGTAAATGGTATGTATAAAATGAATGATTTTTACGGCAACTCAGGAATGGATATGACCGACACTTGGACCATTTTTGGTGATCCATCTGTTATCGTTCGTTCAGATAATCCTACTCCAATGACGGTTACGCATTCTACTCTAGAAGTTGTTGGTGTAACTCAATTGGCAATAAATTGTAATAAGAATGGTGCCATTGTTTGTTTAACTAAACAAGGTAATATTTTAGGAACAGGAATAGTTGCTTCCGGTAGTGTTAACATCACATTCCCTGCAATTAATAGTATTGATTCTATTGATGTAACTGTTACTGCTTACAATTGCATTCCTTATTTCGGAAAAACATATGTGCAATGTCCTGCCAATTTAATGACATTGAATTCGAATAATGTTTCTATTTGTATTGGAAGTTCGGCTACATTGAGCGCTTCGGGTGCTACATCTTATACATGGAATACATCTTCAAACGCAGCAAGCATTGTTGTAAATCCAACAGCGAATACGCAATACACAGTTACCGGAACATTGAATAATGTGTGTTATGAATCAGAGGTTGTTAACGTAACTGTAAATCAATTACCAAATGTAACATTCAATCAAAATCCAACTACGGTTTGTTTAGGTTCTGGCTTAGTTCCATTTAACGGATTGCCTGGTGGCGGTGTATATACAGGTAACGGTGTTGTTGGAAGCAATTTTAATGTGGGCACTGCGGGTACCGGTAGTCACCAAATAGTTTATACTTACACCGATGTTAACGGTTGTGTAAATACGGCAACTGCCACTATGCTAGTTGATCCATGCGCAGGTTTAAACGAGAATGCTTTAACGCAAAATATCAGTATTTACCCTGTACCTGCAACAGATCATTTAGTAATTAAATTTGCTTCAGCACATGATGGCATGCAAGTTTCAATTTACAACGCTATTGGTCAAGTTGTTTCGCAAAAAACAATTGCGAAAGGAATTCAAAACTATAATTTAGAAACAAGTGAGTATGCTCGCGGTGTTTACTTCTTAAAAGTAAAAACTAATGAGAATACGCAGATCGTGAAGTTCATTTTAGAATAAGCTCTTTATATTAAAAAGGAAAAGGCCGGTTGATCCGGCCTTTTTTTATTGGGTCCCGAGTGGCTATTATAAAAATCAGTATCTTTACAGCATTAAAGGATAAACACCTTTCATCATGCAACAAAAAATTCAAATTCAGGTATCTCCTACTATTGCTTTTAACGAGCAATTACTCAAAGAAGAAGTCAAACAATTCTTATCTCTTGGCGATCAAGCACTTTTTGTTAAGCCGGTGCGCCGAAGTATTGATGCGCGTAACAGAAATATCAAAGTTAATTTAACCTTACATGTTTTTGTAGATGAACAACCAACTACTGATGACATTACGTTCGACTACAAAGACGTTTCGAAAAGTAAGAACACTTGCCATATAATTGGTTCAGGCCCCGCTGGTTTGTTTGCAGCCTTACGTTGTTTAGAATTAAATATCAAACCCATCATTTTAGAACGCGGTAAAAATGTAAAAGACAGGCGACGAGATCTTGCGGCGATCAATAAAGATCATCTTGTAAACCCTGAAAGTAATTATTGTTTTGGAGAAGGTGGGGCGGGAACTTATAGTGACGGAAAACTTTATACGAGAAGCAGTAAACGCGGAAGTATTGAAAAGATCTTAAATACTTTTGTTTATCATGGGGCCAGTTCCGAAATATTGGTAGATGCTCATCCGCACATTGGCACAAATAAATTACCTCAGCTCATTGAAAATATTCGGGAGACCATTTTAAAGTATGGCGGAGAAATTCATTTTAATTCAAAAATGGTTGATCTATCCATTGAAAATGGAATTATAAAAGGAATTTGTGTTGAAACAGAAAAAGGAAAAAATGAATTCCCTATTCGATCTTTGATCCTTGCAACCGGTCATTCGGCTAGAGATATTTATGAGTTATTTGACTCCAAAAAAATTCTTATTGAAGCCAAGCCATTTGCAATGGGTGTGCGGGTTGAACATCCACAGGAATTAATTGATAGTATTCAATACCATTGCAGTTCTACAAACGAAGTAAATGAAAAGCGCGAATATCTGCCGGCTTCAAGTTATAGTTTAGTGAATCAAATTGGCGCTTATGGCGTGTATTCGTTTTGCATGTGCCCGGGTGGAATTATTGCGCCTTGTGCTACAGGGTCTGAGCAAGTTGTAACAAATGGTTGGAGTCCGAGTAAACGAAATAATCCATATGCCAATAGTGGAATTGTATTAGGATTAACCTTAAACGATTTTAAGCCGTACGCAAAACACGGCGAATTATCGGGATTAGCGTTTCAAAAAGAATTAGAAAAAAGTGCATGGACAGCAGGCGGAAAAACTCAAACTGCCCCAGCACAACGCTTACAGGATTTTGTAAATGGAAAAATGAGTTCTTCTCTCCCCGATTGTTCTTATCAACCCGGAATAAAATCGGTTGACATGATGAGTATGTTAGGAAATTTGATCGGGGAAAATTTGCAACAAGGCTTTAAAGAGTTTGGTAAAAAAATGCGCGGTTACTTAACAAACGAAGCTTTGATCGTTGGTGTTGAATCGCGCACCTCTACTCCGGTTAGGATTCCAAGAGATAACGAAAGTTTGCAACATCCTCAGGTAAAAAACCTTTTTCCTTGCGGTGAAGGCGCAGGTTATGCTGGCGGAATTGTGAGTGCGGCAATGGACGGAGAAAGATGCGCCGATAAAGTTTTAGAATTGAATTATAAAAAGTAAATTTGTTTAGTGCTCAAATTCCGATATACCCTTTTCTTTTTTTTAACTGCCACGTTCTGCATACAAGCGCAGTTATCTCCTTTTAATAAACGTTCGGCCGATTCCGTTCAAAAGATCATTTCAAAAACAAAGAACGATACCGCTATTATTCATTATGAATTAGTGAAAGATCAATACGTTTATTACGGGGATCCTGAGCGATCATTAAAAACTGTTGGTCCTTTGTTTGAAAAAGCAAAACGAACCAATCATCCAAATTCCATTATTCGAATGTATACAATGTGGGAAAGAGCTTTGCTAAGAACTGCACAAATTGAATCGAACACCGTTAAAAAAGAAAAGTTACTTGTGCGCGTTGATTCAATGCTGGAAAAACATATGTCTTTTGTTACAAGTAACTATACCGGCGAATCATTTATAATTAACGCCGACTATCCTACAAATTTTTACCGATGGCTTGGAGAAACTTCGGTGGAAAGGAAAAATTTTTATTATGACAAACAAACTTCCCAATTTGATCTTTTAGTTACTAAGTATGGTTTGAAAAAATTTCCTGATCGCTATATGCATATGGCCTTTGGAATGGCTGTAGGTTTGCAAAACGCATTAAAAACGCCACTTGCAGCCAAATATTATTTGCAACTTGCTCATTATGCCGATTCTTTAAAAAGTTTTGATAGAGCAACCGAGTATTATAATAACTTAGGCTTTACCTATTTTGCAGATGGAAATTTAGGCGCTGCTCAGAGATATTATTTTCTATCACTAAAATCTACTGAAAAACTTCCAACCGATAGCTTTACAATTACTGAACGTCACAAAGAGCGAATTGGCAACAAAGGTGTAACCATGGCCAATATTGCTAATGTATTCTTTCTTCAAAAAAACTATCAGCAGTCGGTTGATTATTATAAACGTTCTACCAAATACTTTATAGATGCTGGCGCCAACGATATATACATCTCGGTTACTTTGCGAATAGGCAGTATTTACGCTACCATGAATGAATTAGACAGTGCAGAAGCATATTTAAAAAAAGTACAAAAACTAAGTGCACTTTTAAAAGAAAAGAATCAATTGATGCTGCATGAGATCAGGGTAAATAGCTTAAAAGGATATATACTCTCGCAAAAGAAACAATATAAAGATGCGATCATTATTGCGCAAAATGTGGTACGTTTAGCTGAGCAATTAAACGATGATAATGCAAAAATGG
>CAYYUS010000222.1:0-5240 GCA_964474925.1 uncultured Akkermansia sp.
ATTCAAGCGGGAGATGTTATTACAGGAATTCAAGATGCTCAGTTGAATAGTGTAAGCGAATTGCACGAGCAAATTGCACGATACCGTCCGGGAGATAAAGTAAATGTGAATTTAATGCGTAATGAAAAGGAAGTGAATGTAGCGGTAACATTAAAGAGTTTAGAAAACACGACCTCATTGGTAAAAAAAGCCGAAGTGATCAAAACAAACGTAAGTAAATTGGGAATATCTCTGCAGGAAGTAGATAATAATGAGTTAGCAAAATTAAAAATAACTAACGGTGTTAAGATCGCTGATCTTGCTCCAAGCAGTAAACTGGCAGGAGCGGGAATTAAAGAAGGGTTTATTATTACCTCAATAAATAAGCGAAAAATAGGTAACGTTAAAGAAGCACAAGCCGTATTTAGCGAAATTTCGGGTGGTGTTTTAATTGAAGGTATTTATTCTAATGGAACAAAGGCTTATTACGGATTTGGTTTGTAATTGAAAGATAAAAAGCACAAAGCGGATCAAGTAACGGTCCGCTTTTTTTATTAATTTTCGGAAATGCAAAAAATACTCTTTGTTTGTTTAGGAAATATTTGTCGTTCGCCATTAGCAGAAGGGATTATGTTACACTTGAATGATAAACATAATTTAAACTGGACCATTGATTCGGCCGGTACAGCTAATTATCATGTTGGTGAGGCTCCTGACAGAAGAACAATTGCGAACGCAAAGAAGAATGGAGTGGACCTATCTTCATTAAGAGCGCGCCAATTTAAAGCAAACGACTTTGATGACTTTGATCGAATTTTTGTAATGGATAAAAGCAATTTGCAAAACGTATTGAAACATGCAAAACACGAAGAGCACAAAAGTAAAGTTGATCTTTTTTTAAATGTGCTTCATCCCGGTTCTCACAGTGAAGTTCCGGATCCTTACTACGGAACTGAACATGATTTTGAACACGTGTTTCAGTTGGTTTACAAAGCGTGTGAAGAAATGCGAGTGAAATATTCTTAGTAAAAGAAAAAAGCGGCGAAAGGCCGCTTTAAATTTATATATGCAGTGAAGCTTTCTTTTCAAGGAGTTGCTCTTCTGTCTCCACATTATCATCGTCTTTAATGCAGCAATCAACCGGGCAAACAGCCGCGCATTGTGGTTCATCATGAAACCCTTTACATTCGGTACATTTATCGCTTACAATAAAATAAACATCCATATGTTTTGGAACTTGTGGATCATTCACATCCACTTCTAAACCGGAATTTTTGCCCTTATATGTTCCTTTAACACCTGTACCATCGGCAAAACGCCATTCGGCGCCACCTTCGTAAATTGCATTATTAGGACATTCAGGCTCGCAAGCGCCGCAGTTTATACACTCATCTGTGATCTTAATTGCCATTTTATACGTAACTTTGTATGCTAAATTTCTTTGCAAATATACGAGTATCTATGCAATTACAACAACGAATTAACGCTTTTATTAAGATAGGTAAGTTCATTAACGAACATTATGAAAGTACTGATGCCAAAGGGGAAGAGAACCTTCACCTTGGCTTAACTGAGCTCGTAAAGGTAGCCCTCATTTATAATGGATGGTTCATTGAGCAGTTCACAAATAACGCCATTCAAAATATTGGAAAGATGCTTGTTAAAGAAGAGCTGGAAAAATTGGCAGCTTATTTTCCAAGCGAAAATAAAAATCCAAGAACGGTAGCGGTTATTTGTGCAGGCAATATTCCTATGGTTTGTTTTCACGATGTTTTGTGTGTATTGCTTTCGGGAAATACGGTTCTCATAAAAATGTCGAGTGATGATAATGTGTTATTACCATTCTTTTTAAAGCTATTGGTGCATTACAAGCCGGCTTTTGATGAACGCATTCGTTTGGCCGATGGAAAACTCACAGGTTTTGATGCCATTATAGCAACAGGAAGTAATAACAGTGCCGATCAATTTGCGTACTATTTTGCAAAATATCCAAATATCATCAGAAGGAATCGAAGCTCTTTGGCAGTAATTACCGGTAACGAAACACGAGGAGAATTAGAAGCTTTAGGAAGAGATATTTTCTATTATTTTGGTTTGGGTTGCCGTAATGTTTCAAAATTACTTGTTCCAAAAGACTATAAATTTGATACTCTTTTTGAATGTGTTTTTAGTTTTGGATATGTATTGGACAATAAAAAATATGCCAATAATTACGAATACAATCGCACCATTTATTTAATGGGGAATGAGAAGTTCTTGGATAATAATTTTCTTATGATAAAGGCTGATAATCAAATACATGCGCCTATATCGGTAGTGTATTACGAGAGCTATGAAAGTGATAAGGATGTTGTCGAATACCTTCTTAATAATGCCAAAGAAATTCAATGTGTTGTAGGTACAAATTACATCCCCTTTGGTAATTCACAATCGCCTGTTATTACTGACTTTGCCGATGGTGTAAATACTGCGAAATTTTTAGTAGATTTATAACTGATATTATGCGTATTAAGCACTTATATTTTGTCCTCACATTAGCGCTATTTAATTCGTTTGCTTCAGCTCAAGCGCCTACTGCAACTATTGTTATGCCTTCGGGGATTTTGTGTACTGAAACACCTCATACATTTAGTTGCATCACTACTGGTTCTATCACAGCGTATTCTTGGTCGTTAAGTCCAACAAGTGGACATACAATGATGCCAAATAATTTTTCAAGTTCGGTTAGCATTACCTTTACAAGTGCCTTAACCTATAGTTTAACTTTATTTGTTGCTAATGGCAGTGGAACATTTGCAACAGGAGGATTTGTTACAGTATCAAAAGCGGCCAATGCCGATTATCGTGCCGAGTTGAGTAATAAAGGTTTTCCGGCTTATCTTCATTTAGTAAATCATTCTTCAAATTATTCGGCGCTTAATTGGGAATTTTATGGTGCTGCTGGAACCCATACAGGGGAAGTTGTTCAACAAACCTATAGTACGCCAGGAAATTATACTGTTTCTTTAATTGCATTTGGATCTAACGGTTGTAATGACACCTTGGATTATAATTTTGTGATCGATGATGAGTCGGACGTGAAACTTGTAAATGTATTTACCCCAAATAATGACGGCGTTAATGATGTGTTCAAACCTATCACCAAAGGATTATCCGAATTAAGAGTTTGGGTTTACAACCGTTGGGGAGTTTTAATGTATAGTTGGAGTAGCCTTGGAGGTTCATGGGACGGATATACAACTTCCGGAATTATGTGTGTTGATGGTGTTTACTTCTATGTTTTAGAAGCAAAAGGATTTGACGGAAAAGAATACAAACTCAAAAGCAATTTAACCTTAACGCGATAGATCTATCTTAAAGGTTAACAACATATCTTTCAATTACAGATCAAAAACATCATTTACCGGCTTAAAGAACGTTTCTTTCCAAATTAAGGAAGGAGAAATAGTTGCTTTGATAGGCAAAAGCGGAAGCGGCAAATCAACTCTTATTAAATGTTTGTACGGCCTTGAAGATCTTCAGGGTGGCGATGTTTTTATTGGTAAAGAACAAGTTTTAGGTCCGAGTTATAATTTAATTCCAGGCCATAAGGATATGAAATTGGTTAGCCAAGATTATTATGTTTTGGATAATCATACCGTAGAAGAGAATATAAAAGATATGCTTACAGGCCTTGCCAATGATTACAAAGATGCGCGCTGTAAAAAAATATTAAAATTATTGGATCTAAATCCTCTAGCCAAATTACAAGCAAAAACATTATCATCCGGGCAAAAACAACGTGTAGCCATTGCCAGAGCTTTAACGGTTATACCAAGAGTTCTTTTATTGGATGAACCTTTTAATAATTTAGATCGGCCATTAAAAGAAAAACTATTCACGTTCATTGTAAATGAAGTGAAAAAGAAAAAAACAGCTTTGTTGATCATTACTCATGAAGCCGATGAAGCACTAAAGTATTCGCAAAAGATTGGCGTGATGGATGAAGGGCAATTAGTTCAGTTTGGTTTGCAAGATAAAGTGTATTACCAACCGCGAAATTTAAAAGTAGCTTCTTTGCTTGGCGATTATAATGTGATAAAAAAGGTAGATCTTGAAAAAGGAAGCAAAACTGTTTTGAAGAAACAATTATTCTTAAGGCCACATCAATTATATGTTTTACAAAAAGCCGAAGGCGCCGATCTTGTTCTAACAAATCCTTCGCTGTATTTTAATGGCAAATGTTTTGAATTGTATGGCGAAACCGCATCAGGAAACGGAGTAGTGGTATACGCTTTTACAGAGCCAAAGCTTGCCGAGAAAATGTATATTAAGATCAAGTAAGCGATCTTTTTTAGAATTAATTTATGAATAAGATCAAGCTTCCCTTATTTATTTCGTTACCGTTTAGGATCTATTTGATAGGACTTGTGACCTTGTTTTTACTTCGATTGGCATTATTCGCCTACGTTTACGATTTATCAAGATCATTATTTAATAAGGATGTATTTACTACTTTTTTAATTGGTGTGCAGTTTGATACTTCAGTACTTTGCTACATTTTGGTTACTCCTTTTCTTTTACTTTTTATTCAAACATTCTTTCAAAGATCTAAATTCATTAACTCGTTCTTGGCAATATATTTTGCATTTCTTATAATGCTGTTGATCTTTATTGGTATTGCAGACATTCCTTATTTTAAATTCTTCCTTAATCGTATCACAGATGCTGCCCTTCAATGGATAGGAAGTTTAAGTATTGTGTTTGAAATGATCATACTGAACAAAGCTAATTTGATATTTACAGTTGTGGCGTTGATCTGTTGCATAAGTAGCTTCATTTTTATTTTAAGAACTACAAAAAAGCAGCTTCGTGTTAATGATGGTAAAAGAAGTATTTCAATTAAGGAAGTGGGGTTGTTTATAGCAGGAGCATTTTTGATCTTTATTGGAATTCGCGGTGCTAATGAGCAGCCCTTAAGGCAAGGCGACGCCTTTCATTGCAACGATCCTTTATTGAATCAAATTGGTTTAAATCCGGCCTATACTTTATTGAGAAGTTATTTTACACGCGTTAATTTAATGGAACCCAATGAGGCTATAAAACACACTCAGGCTATATTAAAGATAAACGCTTCAATTGAAGAAATATCGCCATTTGCACGCAAGGTTACCTCAGATTCCTCCATGCATAAATATAATGTTGTATTAGTGTTAATGGAAAGTATGAGTGCAAATTATTTAACCGCATTTGGAAACAAGGATCATCTTACGCCAAATATT
>CAYYUS010000223.1:0-5230 GCA_964474925.1 uncultured Akkermansia sp.
AAATTTATCAGGCACCGATTCCATTTGCGGAAAACGCCATTGGCCATCACTTGCAATTTGCGCTGCAAGTAACTGTCCGTCTTCATCAACTAAAACAGTACTGCAAGGTTTATTAAATAGAGTAGAAGGGAGCCAAAGCCAAAAAAGGATCAATAAAACAGACGTGATGCTTGTTTTGATCTTGTTACGCAAAATGAATGCTTTTATTTTTGCAAGGAAATCTTTCAGAAGAATAAAATTAATGATTATAGCGCAATTCTAATGGAAAAAATACGCTTTCATTATGCTAAATGATGATAAAATGAATGGAAGGCGGGAAAGCTTAATCCTTTATAAACTTCAGAGAGCCGCTGTTGGTTTTAATAAAGTAAACACCCCTTTGTAAATTTGAAAGATCACACCTGAGCATGTCTTCTTCCGTGAAGGTAATTGGGATCATTTGGTTTAACTTTTGACCAAGGATGTTGCTAATGCTTATTTCAGAGGGTTTTAAATTTCGTCCCTGAATAAGAAGCTCGTTTTTTGCCGGATTCGGATAAAGATTTGTGATATTTATTTTTGTATCAAAGTAATCAACGGCAATAGCATTTGAGTATGATTCTGTTTTGTCGAAGTCTATTTGCTTAAGTCTATAATAGGCTAAGCCGTGGTAAGGCTGATCATCGTAATCAGAATATTTCAATAATGTTTTACTGTTACCCGCTCCTTTTACCGAAACAACTTCTTCCCAATTTATAAAATCGATCGATCGTTCGATCACAAATAGATCGTTGTTTATTTCAGATGCTGTTTGCCACTTAAGTTTTATTTGTTCCTTTTCCGGCTCACCACTAAAACTTAAAAGTTCAATAGGTAATGCACTTGAACAAGAAGCAAGAGGTGGGATAAATCTAACGGCTGCCATGACAAAACGATTATGATTTCCGCTTGCCGTAACTGTGAGATTTTGTGTGGCCGAAGCAACAATAAGTTTATGTCCTACTGAAAAACCCTGACCACCACCACCAGTATTCATGTCAACGTTTTCTGTAAAACCTGAATTAGGGGAATGTGTTCGCGTGTCACCACCACTTGTAGCATACAACATTAATTCACTTGGCAGTACAGCAATTCCGGCAGTGGTTAAACTCACCGTGCTTGACGCCATTCTAACTCCTGTGCCTGTTCCGCAAACTGGCGTGCTTTGGTTAACGCTGCTTAATGTAACTGCAGAGGTATGGTAACCATGACTCGTTGTTGGGTTAGAAACGCTAAAAACCGGAATAAAAGTAGTATGAGTTGCTGCAGTGATTCCTGACTCTCTTAATATCCAGATCTCAACTCTGTTTTCACTACCGCCTCCGGTGAAGGTACTCATTTGTACCGCTAGCGTCATAGATTGACCGCCATAGGTTACAGATGTAACATCGTTCGTGTTATCATCGTCTTCAAAACCGATCATGTAAACTAAAAGTCTATTTGTTCCAGCCGCAGCCGCAACCACATTAGGCACTCCATTAGTTGAATTAAAAGCGCCGGCAATAGCAACCTGAGAATTTATAAAACCAGGGAGTAGGCAGGTTATCAAAACCAAAAATTGAATTATGTGTTTTCGCAATTTCATTAGTGTAATTTCTAATACGAATTTACGTCTTTTTATTGAATGTGCCAAAGGGTATTTAGGTTACAATTGACCGTTTTTTTGTTTTTAAGAAGATCAATTAGTGAACACCATTTGCTTTGATTGCACAATTTTTCCGTCTATCATCAAACTGTAAATATAAGTTCCGCTTTTATGATAGCCATGATCGTAATTGATCTCGTTCATTCCTATTTCTAATGTGATCTTGGTCTTTAAGACTTCTTTGCCTTGAAGATCCTTTATAAGAATATAAGCATCCTTATGACTCATATCCTTATTTACCAAAACCGAAATGGTGGTAGCTTCATCAGAAGGATTTGGTTTGTTTTGCAAAAGCTCAACGCTTTTTTTGTTAGCGTCAGGATGCATTAAACCCGAGATGACAGAATATTGTAATTCCTTCGAAAACAAACTCTCCACATCTTTATTATCTACCGAAGCTACGCTCACAATATAATTAGCAGGATTTAAATTGCTAATGGTATGCGATATTGCTCCCGAAAATGTATACACCGAATCCCAATCGTTGGTTAATGTACGAACGCCAATTCTATATTTTAAATACTGTTGTTGGGTTAGAATATTTACGATCAAATTATTTCCAGTTGATGTTAATGTAAAATCGGGAGTTAGTGGACCAATCCCCATCATTCCGGCAGCATTTCCATTAATAACCGCATTACGCGCTAAATAGTTAAAGTCAACAAAAAAACTATCAATAATAAGATCCGCATCGGTATCTACTCCTAAAATATCACTCGATGTATGTTGTCTATCGGTATATCCTGCAATTAAATTGGCATCACCGTGTTCGTTAGCAGAAGTAAAACGAATGGCTGTGTAATTGTGTTGCCTAAATGGAATATGATCTCCGCCGCGACCTGTACGATCTTCCGGTGTCATAATATGAATGGTCATTGTTACGGGAGCGATTGGTTTTATAAGTTCTTTATATTCCAATTTTACAAAGCGCGCCAATTGTTTGTGAAAGGAATTAAATGTGCCGAAAGAAAACAAACGCACATTGGAACTATCAATACTTCCGGTGCCCGAGCAGCTTGGTGGCGAAGAAGTAACTCCACAAATAACGTTTCCAATAACATCGTTGTTTAAAACACCGCGAACTTTAATTCCTTTTGCTTGAACGTAATCTGCCATTGCCTCTGCTCCAAATAATCCTTGTTCTTCGGCAGTGGTGGTCATAAATACAATAGTACGCTTGTAACTGTATTTGCTCATTACCCGAGCAAGTTCTATAACAAGAGCTGTTCCACTGCCATTGTCTTCCATGCCTTCTGCAATACAAGCCGTGTCGCAATTTACATTGCAACGACTATCCATATGCCCTTCAATAATAATAACAGTCTTATCGCTTGTGTCTGTTCCCGGCAATACAGCTAAAACATTCTTGTGTGTGTTAGTACCACAAATGCCTAGATCAAATTTTAAGTAGGAGGGAAGTAAACGATTTTCGTTCACTAAACTAAATTGCTGAAATTTTTTGTAGATCCATTTACGAGCTGCACCAATACCGCGAACCAAAGAAGTTGTATCAGATCCTGAATTGCGCGTTTGAAAGTTTTTTAATGCTACCAAATATGCATGCAGCGAATCGGCCGAAATTCGCGCGTTAATTCCTTTACTAATGCTATCAGGATGATCGATGATAGTAGTTGCTAAAAATAATGTGGGGTTATATGCTCCTAACATTACCTGTTCGGCAACGGTATTTGTTGAAATGATATTGGTTTGCGCGCTGAGTTTGGCAAAGCTTGCAAGAGTAACCATGAGAACGATGACAGATCTTTTCATGTTTATGGTTTTAAGTATTCTTAAATATAGGGATTATTACATACTAATCCAATGCCAAAAAGGCCTATTTATCCAGCAACTGCTTCAAATTTGTTAAGCCTTTTTCCATATCCTTGCCCAGCATTTTCTCAAACATGCCCTTCATGATATTCATTGGAAATTTCATACCACCATAAAAAGCCCAGGTAACTTTGGTTTCGTTAGGCGAAATAGATTCTGTGCTCATTTTTCCAAAGGAAGTGTTCTCCATCGGGCGTTTGAATCGCATTTCAAAGTCAATGCTCTCTCCTTCTTTTATAGCTTTAATTTCTTGTTCGCCCGCACCAACATTTTTATCAGAAGAGCTGTCCCACGTGTACACAAAACCCACTTGCCCGTCGGTGCCGCGGTATTCTTTTTTCATGTTTGGGTCTTTCATATTCCAAACGCTAAAATTATCTTGGTTCTTAACCATTTTTACGTAATCAAACACCGATTGTTTTGGTTTGTTAATAGTTACGCTTTTTTCAATATGCATGTCTTTACTCATGGTAAGTCCTGCAATTACAATGAGGCCAATAATGGCGCCGATGATAATAAGAATGATGGTTGCTGTTGACATAGTGTTTTTTTTAGTGATACTAAATTACAATAAAACTTTACTATTTCAAATCGAGTGTATAAAGCCAGTATTTTTTTCCAAAGCGAGGTTCTATATCTTGTAAGATCGTAAATCCTAAACTTTCGTAAATATGCCTTGCTGCATTCATAAATTCGGAAGTATGTAATGCAATTGTTTTTTCTCCACTTTGTTTGGCGTGATCAATGCACAGTTTTGTAAGAGCCTTGGCAATTCCTTTTCCTGAATACGTTGGATCAACACCTACCATACGAATATAACTCCATTCGGCTTTAAAAATATCCCAAGGGTTTCCACTCGAAATAATAAAGGCCATTCCAATGATCTTATCAGCATCACAGCACACAAAACCTGTTGAGCCGGTAATGATCTTTTGCCAATTATCATCGCTACTTAAGTTAGTTTGCATTTTATTCCAATGTTCGCCAAGAAGTGTGGCAAATTGTCCGTACGAAATAAGTCCGAGATGTTTAACTTGATCTTTATCTGCTAATGTTACTTTTCGGTAAGTGAGTTCCATGAATTTATTTCCCTAAAGATAATGTTGTTTCCCCGCTCAATAATTTCCAACCATCTTTTCGTTTAATAAGTTTCCCTTTCTCATTTAAATGCATTGTGATTACATTGTTTGTAGTGTCGGTTATGATCGAACGGATCTTACCGCTGTACATGGCCGAATCCAAACTAATGGCATCAATAGTTAAACTTTCAAATTTATTGTCGATCTCTTTGTAATTAGGAGCATTCTTTTTTAATATAATTGCTACGCTATCATATGAAATGGGTTTTGAGAACCCCGGTGGCGTCCAATAAAAGTCCTTCGAATTGTCTAAGTATTTAAACTCTGCTGTTAAGCCTTCTTGTTTAATGTCGGCATAATAATTATCGAGTGTTTGTTTTACTTCAATAACTATGTTCCCTTTTTCTTCATCTGTGAGGCTTGTAACTTGATCACACGAAACGATAAAAGCGCTGATCAATACTGTTAAAGCTATTGTAGGTTTACTAGGCATTTGGTAATAAAGGTACAAAGAAACCTCTTATTTAGAATAGGAATTAACATTTAAACCAATCATTTTCTTGCATTGAGTTGATGATATTCGTAAATTCGATATTCTAATCTCTTATCATGAATAAACTTTACAATGTGACTCTTGATTTAGGGAAAGTTGATAGTG
>CAYYUS010000224.1:0-5216 GCA_964474925.1 uncultured Akkermansia sp.
ACCTCCAACAAGGGGAAGGTCTTTAAGGCGTATTTCAGAAAAGTTTTTTATTGAATTCATTTTATTTTTATTTTAATAGTTGCTCGTTATTTAGATATGTAAATATTCACATATTCAAATATTTAATTGATGATGATGCTCAGAACCATACCTGATTTTAATCAGCTTAGTATATGTGTTAATCAACGATTTCCTGTTTTTTGCTCTCATTTTACTTCATTTTTCTTTTTAAGAGTTGTGCATTCACCGCCACCACAATGGTGCTTAAGCTCATTAATACAGCGCCAAGTGCCGGACTGAGCATAATGTTCCATTTATATAAAACTCCCGCGGCCAGAGGAATCGCCAAAATATTGTAGCCAGCTGCCCACCATAAATTTTGTATCATTTTATTGTAAGTAGCTCTGCCGAATAAAATCAGGTTAGCGATATCTTTCGGATTAGAATTCACCAAAATGATGTCAGCAGTTTCTGCTGCCACATCCGTTCCTGAACCTACAGCAATACCAACGTCTGCCTGCGCTAAAGCAGGCGCATCATTTACACCATCACCAGTCATTGCAACAAACTCGCCTTTTTTCTGTAACTCCGAAACTTTCTCTAATTTATCATGAGGTAAAACATTCGCTAAAAAACCATCCATTTGTAATTTTTCGCTTACCTTTTTTGCTACCCGATCATTATCACCCGTGAGCAATAAATTTTTAATTCCTTTTTCTTTAAGCATTCGAATGGCTTCAAATGATTCTTCTCTGATTTGATCAGAAAATGTAAAGTATCCTGCATTTACATTATCTACAAGAATATAAATTACTGTGTCCGTTAATTCATCGGCTGTTTTTGAAACACTAATGTTCTGTTCTTTTAAATAGTTAGGGCCAACTACTTTGATCTCTTTTCCTTCTACCATTCCTTCCAGTCCTTTGCCAGGCAGGTAATTAAACTTTTCTGATTTAGGAATATTAACCCCCAACTCCTTTGCTTTTCTGATTAGCCCATTAGCAATATAATGTTCGGAGTTTTGCTCAATGCCCGATGCTAACCGAAGCAATTCCTTCTCGTTATATTGATCGTTGAGAACAATGATTTCTAACAACTCATGTGAACCTTTTGTAAGTGTTCCTGTTTTGTCAAAAATGATGGTTGTAATTAGCCGTGCATTCTCAAAGGCGGTTCTATTTCTAATGAGAAGTCCTTTTTGTGCTGCAATAGATGTGGAAATTGCCACCACCAAAGGAACAGCTAATCCCAAGGCATGAGGACAGCAAATTACCATTACAGTTACCATTCTTTCCAAAGCAAATACAAAGGGAAAACCTAGGAGCAACCATACTACAAGCGTGAGAATACCGCCTCCCAAAGCAACAAACGTCAATACTTTTGCCGCACGATCAGAAAAAGTTTGTGTTTTGGATTTTACCTTTTGAGCATCTTCTACCAGTTTCACTACTTTGTTAAGGTAGCTGTCTTTACCAGTGCTAACAACTTTTATAGTTAAAGAACCATTGCCGTTTATTGAACTACCAATCACTTTGTTTTCTTTTTCCTTTTTTACGGGTTTGCTTTCTCCAGTAAGCATGCTCTCGTCTACATAACTTTCTCCTTCCAGTACAAAGCCATCAACAGGAATTTTCTCTCCCGGTTTTACCATTACTACATCGTCTTTTTTTAACTGTTCTACAGATACTTCTTCAGTCTTTCCATTTTTGATAAGATGAGCGGTTGATGGCATCATTTTCACCAATAATTCTAAGGAACGAGAAGCGCCTATGACAGATTTCATCTCGAAATAATGACCGATTAACATGATGTCAATCAACGTGGCCATTTCCCAATAAAAATCCATCCCGGCCAAACCGAATGTAATAGCAACACTATATGCCCATGCAACAGTTATAGCAACACCAATCAGTGTCATCATGCCAATGGCTTTGTCTTTTACTTCGTCATATAACCCTTTCAGAAAGGGGTAACCACCATAAATAAAAATGAAAGTGGAAAGAACAGCTAACACGTATTTGTCGCCTGCAAAAGCTAATTCAAACCCCAACCACTGCTGTATCATGTGCGACAGAGCAAGCACAGGAATAGAAACACCGGAACATAGAATAAACCGTTTCCAAAAGTCGGAAACGGAATGCCCTGCATGTTTATCATGCCCACCAGGATCATGCGCTGAGTCTTGGCTTTGATGATGATGCCCTTCTTTGTGTTGAAGTGGCTTTAGTGGTTCTTTATGGTGTTGATGGTCCATTTCTAATTTTTATATTTTGTTGACTTTTTATTGGTTTTTCCCTTTGGTGGACTCAGCGCAGGCGTTTTTGTTTTTTTATTTATTACTTTTCCATTCTTTTTTTTATTTGCCTTCTTGACAATTTTTTTAATAGACTTTTTCACAGCCTTTTCAATTTTATCAGTCAGGTCGGCTTTATTAACTAACAGTACTTTTTTAAATGCAACGAGAATTTTTTTCTTCAGTGCTTTTTTATCTTTTTTCTTCATGGTGATTTGTTTTTAGGTTTATACTTTTATTTGCTTGCTTTTATGTTTGGTCCTTAAGTTTTATATATCGGCATTTCATTAAAACTTTCTGCTTCTTTCTCTTCTAATAAAAAATCCTTCACGGATATAAGAATAGCTTTGTGAGAAGTGAAAAGCTCCCTGTTAAAATTAATGATGGTTGTAATATCTAGATCTTCAATATGGCCATCTTGTGCGTCCTTGTAAAAATTATTAAGTGCGCCGCTATAGTTATCCTGTATGGAGGTAAACATACGTTGAAGCTTTTCGAAATCAGGTTTTGTTTCATGCTCCAAGAGTGCATTTAATTGCTTGTATAATTCTTCTGTTTCAGCTTTTTGTCGTGTAAACAAATTGAACTTAATGTCAGTGGACGAACGCCTGAGGTTGGCGATATTGTTTCCTATATCCTTCATGCTTTTTATAGCATGCATGGAGCTGCGCGCAGCCGAAATCAATTGACTGAGTAAAGGGTTTTGTTCAACCTTCACTTTTGTTCGTAGAGATAAATAAAACGATTGCAACTCGCCCTGCAACTGTTTCAGTAATTCATATTTTTCTTCCATTGTTTTTGAAAAATATTTTCTTTTCTCATTGATAGGTTTAAAAACAGGATGTTCGCACAGAGCCTTTGTATCGATATCAAACAAAGCAAGATTGTAAAGCATGGAGTTGTGAATAAAATATTCGGTTTCCCTCTTAAATAAATCCAAAGCTGTTTCAGGTTCATTCGGATCGGCATTACCAATAAAGGCAGCAGCGGAACCATCCGTATCTTTAAAAAACTTTTCGAGGAACTTTGCGAATGATTCAAGGAAAGGAAGAAAGATAATTATGCTGACCAAATTAATCAGGGTTGAAAAGGTAACCAAACCAATAAGCGGGTCAATGATTCCAAAAACATCAGTTATCATAAACAAAATCGGTTTCAGCAAGGCGAAAGCTAATACTGTAAGGAAAATATTAAAAAATAAATTACCGAGCGCCACTCTTTTTTTTGAAGCGTTACCTCCTAAAGAGCCAACCAATATTTTAATGGTAGTGCCTGTCTCAGAGCCAAGCACAATGGCAGCTGCTGCCGGAAAAGTAGTAGCTCCTGCATGAAGTGCGCTGAGTGTAAGTGCCATAGTTACAGAGCTTGACTGAACAAGTGAAGTGATGATAAACCCAATAATCAGAAAAACCACCATCGACATCTCGGCATATTTCGAAAAGTCAAGCGCTTTCACCTGACCTTCCATAGCCATTTTCATAAACGAAAGTCCAATGAACAACAAACCAAAGCCGAAAAGAAAATAGGCAATGTATTTCATGGTTTTTCGGTTGCCAAAAAGAATAAGAAGCAGACCTCCTACAAAAACAGCGGGGTAAGCCGCCACTTCTATATCCACTTTAAAACCAAGTGTAGCAACCAACCAGCTATCCAGCGTAGTGCCCAGGTTGGCACCGAGAATAATAGCCATTGCGTTTTTCATAGTGAACACTCCTGCACCCACAAATGCAAGCACCATCAATGAAACCATCGAGCTGCTTTGAAGTACTGCTGTTACTACAGTACCGCCTGCTACTGCGCCGATTCTGTTTTTAGTAGTACGCTGAAGAAAGAGCTTAAAATTTCTCCCTGAAAGATTTTTCAACGATTCCTCTAACAAATACATGGCAAACAGGAACAAACCGATTCCGGCAGCAAGTTTAAATATGAGGGTAAGAATATTCATTGTAAATATGCTATTTTAAAAATTTAAATTATTTTGCCACCATACTAAAGCTGGCTTGGATTTGCTCAAACAAAACAATTTCAGGATTAAACAATACAGTCAATATTTTTGTTTCTCTATTCCATGTTGCCTTTTTTATTCCTTTTACTTTCAATGAGTTTTCAATACGCGCCTTGCACTTATTGCGGTAACCCCAAACTTTAAATTCTAAAGCAATATATTTTCTATTTCTTTTTATGAAATAAGGCCTATTAACAGGAATAGGTTTTGCATCTTCTATTTCTAGTTTTTGTAATTTCATTGAGGAATTTTTTAATTCAATTTCTATTTTTTTGTATCAATAGTTCAATCAAAGATTTTTTAAAATAAAATCTACCCGCTCATCTGCTGGAAGTACGGGAACATGTACAACCGGGAAGGGCAGGGATTCGTAAACTTCAGTTATTAATTCATGAATTTTATTTTGTGCTTCGGCATTTTCATGCCTTGCATAATCATTTTTTAATGGAAGATAGTCCATAATAAAAACTTTTTTATAGGATACAGTTTTCAATGCTTCAGTCAGTATTTCATCCACCGTAAGATTTAAAAAGCGATAGTAGGCAAGTGCATCTGGAATTGCCCGATCAAGAAAAACCTGAACCTCAGGTGCGATTTCATTTTCCTGCTCGATTTGCATATCCAAAACTCCCAGCTGAAATTCACGCTGATTTTTTCTAACCTCTTCTATAGTTCTTCCTTTTAGTCTCTGGGTATCAAGGAAATGTCTTGCATGCTCCATTGTTGTAATATAACCACGTTCTCTAAGTATATTAACAGTAGTAGTTTTTCCGGAACTTGGCCCACCTGTGATAACATACCAATTGGTTTGTTTTGTAAGATTATTAATGATGACTTTTTTCATTGCTTCCATTAGTTTCAAGTGAGTTTTGTAATACACGGTTAATTTTCATTATTTTATGAAAGCTATCGTAAGCC
>CAYYUS010000225.1:0-5202 GCA_964474925.1 uncultured Akkermansia sp.
CACAACTCTAACGTTATGGTGCATTAAGATATGATCAGTAAAGGTTTTCTTAAATCATCCATCGTTTACACCATTGGTGGGGCTATGCCAATGCTGGCAAGCATTATCCTTTTACCATTTTACACCAATAACCTTAACGAACTCCATTTTTTACAAGTTGCTTTTTATATCAGCATCTCCTTATTGTTTCAAGTTCTGTTCACTTTTTCTTTGGACACTTTTTTTGGGGTAAAGTATACCCAATTAAGTGATCAACCCGAAAAGCAAAAGCAATTCATTGGTACAACGGCAATTTTATTATTGCTCATTGGTGTTTTTTGGTTAGCGGTAATGGCTATATCGGGAACAACATTAATGAAAATCGTTTTTAGAGCCGATTACGAAATGCAATTTTGGCCTTATGGTTTTTACGCCATTCTAACTGCTTTTTTTAATTCGTATTTTAAAACATGCACTAATTCACTTATCTACCTTAAGAAGCCCGTTCTGTTCTTAAGTGTCAATTTTATCAATTTTGTGGCCACTCTGCTTATTTCAATTGGAGGATTGCATTTGTATCCTGAATCGATCATTGGCCCCATGTACGGTCGTTTATTAAGCGGTGCGATCATTTTTATAATGGCACACGTTATTTTTGTAAAGTATGGTTCGTTCAAATTCAATAAAGAGTTTTTACCTGAGATAAAACATTTTTGCATGCCTTTTTTATTTTATGTGCTTTCGGGTTGGATCTTAAGCCAGATCGATCGTTTTATGCTGCAATCATACATTGATACAGTAGATCTGAATACGTACGACCTTGTTTTAAAATGTTTTTTTGGAATAGAGTTCTTACAAAATAGTTTATCGGCTGTTATATTTCCAAAGCTTTACGAGATCTGGAATAAACAAGAACGATTAAGTACTACCAAGGAGAGTAATCGGTATTTTAATGTCTTCACCGCTGTAAATATCATTCAGCTTATTGTATTTTGTATTGCTATTCCAATTCTCTACAAATTGCTCATCACCAAGCAAAGTTTTTACGATGCGGCAAGTTATATTGGGATCTTAGCGGCCGGATATGGTTTGCGAAGCATTCTCAACTTCTATCTTTCTACTATTTTGTTTGCTAAGAATACACTCACACTTTTAAAGATCTTTGGTTTTAGCGCTATCTTTCAAATTGTGATCACCTATTTTGCAGCTACGTATTTAGGATTGATGGGTGTGATCTATGCGGGGATCTTAACCAAAGTGCTTCAAGTTATTCTCTCTGCAGGTTTAACCAAAGGCATCTTTGTTTATGAGTTCAATTACTTTAAGATCTATCTAATTCCACTGCTATATCTTTTGATCAATGCCCTGCAGTTTTATTTTTTCCCGGATTATGATGTACGACTTTACCTTGCGCAATTGGGCGTTTTTGCAGTGGTATTCTACTTTATATTTAAAAATGAGATAAAACAGGTGTTGATCCAATTCAAGATCATTAAAGCTTAGTTGGCAAGATTCCAATTATTTTCAAAGCTGCACTTTTTGTAATCGTCGTCTACTTTGATATAAGTTAATTTCGCGCGTTTTTTGATCCAATCCTTCAAAGCTTTTCTGTTCTTATCATTGGTTGCCATTTGTTGGATCTTTTGGTAATCATCCTTCATGTTTGCTTTGTGAGGGTCGATACGGTTCTTTAATTTGATAACACGAAAGGCAGGTTTATTATCAGAATAATTAGTGTACTCCATGGTCTTACTCATTTCACCAATTCCTAATTCTGCAATAGTTTGTACTAATTTTTGATCGATCTGACTAATATCTTCAATGGTCCACTTTGGACTCGCCGTCATTGGATTTACCATCAATCCGGCATTTTGTACGGTTTCTTTATCGTCGCTGAATTTTTTAACGGCTTCTTCAAATGTAATGCTACCTTCACGAATAGCATTTGCTATAGAATCAAGTTGGATCTTACTTTTATAATAATCGGTATTACTCATTTTTGGAATGATAAGAATATGCCTGATATCCAAAAGATCTCCTTTACGAGCTACCAATTGCATGAAGTGAAAACCAAAAGGGGTTTCAAATACGTGCGAGATCTCTCCGGTTTTTAAACGGTAAGCAACCGCTTCAAATTCTCCAACCATTTGCCCTCGGTACACGTTTGTTATAACGCCACCTTCTTTGGCCGAGCCCGGATCTTCGCTATAAATACGCGCCAATACACTCATGCTTTCTCCACCTATAACACGCTCGCGGTAACCTTCTAGTTTTTCTTTCGCTTCTTTTTTTGCTTCTGCACTAAATGTTGGTTTCTTAACTATTTGTTGCATTTCATGCTCGGAGCTTATCAATGGCAAACTGTCTTCAGGAATGGTGCTAAAAAATGCGCGGATCTCGGCCGGAGATAATTTTCCTTCAGGAGAGATCTTCGCTTGCATCTTTTGGGCTAATAATTGCTCTTGTACATCTGCTCTAAAATCATCTTTGATAACATTGGTGCGTTTACCATAGAATTGCTCTAGCTTTTCTTCGCTTCCAAATTGATTGATGTAGTAATTCAAACGTTTATTTAATTCGTTCTCTATCTCTGCATCAGTAACTGTGATACTATCTCTATCAGCTTGGGCAACTAAAAGTTTTTGGAAAAGTACTTGTTCAAAGGCAGCACATTTGCTTATCTTTTCTTCGTTCTTTTCTTGCATCAACATAGCGTTTTGCAAGTCGCTCAGTAAAATGGGATATTTGCCAACAACACCTATCACTTTATCAATACTTTCTTTTTGAGAGAATGATACAAGCGAAATGGAAGTGAGCAGAAGTATAAAGAGCTTTTTTGGCATTTGGTAAAATTACATATTATAAGCTACTAAAGGCAAAAAAAACCTTAAAAAACCTTAAAAGTCTTATTAGCCTTGGCCTTTTCGAGCAATTGTTGTTTATAGGCCTGTATGAGTTTTATTTTTCTCGAATTCACAATAAAGGTTTTGATGTTGGATTTTTCGAAAGATAATGGTGATGCGCTGTTCTTGATCTTCACATCTTTTATCTTTAAATAATAATAGGCTTCCGCATCTGCAAATTCAATTATTCGACCTCTAACAACATTATATTCTAGTGGACCTTTCATAGCAGGAATATCACGCTTGATTCCATCCAATAAAAGCCATAAACTATCATTCAAAAAATAACTTTCGGCATTTTGCATACATATTTCTTCCAGTTGTTGTTTGTCTTTATCAGTGCTAGAGTACACAAGCTTTTTAAGTTTAGATATTTCTTTTGATTGAATAGGCACCTTAAAGTAATTCACTTTTACAATATTGTCCTTCAATACAAAATTATCAATATTGTCGTTGTAGTAATCCTGAATTTCTTCATAAGAAACAACGGTATCTAAGTTATTCTCTATTAATTTGGTTTCGTAAATATAATTGATCAATTGTTTTTTGTATTCATTCACCTGTTTTTCCACATCAATTTCCTGAGGTTCCAATTTGGTGAGCGCTTCTTGGTACAATAAGGTTTCTAGAACCCAATCATCAATAAGTTTTTTTGCGAAAGCAATGCTATCTGCTTTTGTATCGGCATGTATCAAACTTTCTTTGTATTCGGTTTCGGTAAGTTGATCAGTTCCAATACTGGCAATAAGTTTTTCTCGCGTTTGTTCTTCACTTGCATTTTTATTACAAGAAATAAATACGAGACCTAAAAAAAATGAATATGTGACTAATCTGATCATCGATCTTTCTAAAGGTACAAAGTTTAAAATACTTGTTCAACAATTTTTTCCAGCATACTCTTTCCAAAAAAGATATTTAAACTGGCATTAACGTATAAACCGCCGTTAAGGGGATATTTGTAAGGGTAATTGTTGGTCTTGTCGTATTGAACGCGTTGATAGAAATTATAACCACATTCGGCCTGTGCGTGGAATATGTTTGAAAAACGATATCTATAATTCACATAAGCGGCGGCATTAGTGTAGTTTAAGTTAGTTCTTTTTCCAGCCATCATGATCCCGGCTCTATATCCATCGGCTTTTGCACCAACGATCAAATAACTTTTGTTTTTGTGATATTGTACATTTAATGCTACGGGTAATGTATAATTAAAAGTGAATTCTTTGTTCAAAGGAATTGTTCCACCAAAAAAAGGTGAGGGAAGCAAAAGCCCATCGCTGTATACAACTGTAGCTCCGTAATAAAAACCTTTTCTTAGGCCTCTGATATGATATTGACCAATAAGCGCAGAAAATCGTGGAGCAAGTTTATCAAGCGTATGATTTTGTTCGTGTATAGTAACGTTGGCCGAATAGAATAAGATCCTGTATTTTTTTGTAAGATGTAAACCAATGATGCCGGCATTGGCGTAATATAAATTCTTTTTTGGGAGTGAATCAAAACCAATGTTAGTTTGTCTTTGCGTAACTCTAAATGTACCAAGCATCTCGTTGGCCTTGATTCTTACGCTATTCTTAAAAATGTCTTTTAATTTTAAACTACTTAAGTTCAGATTTATTTCTGTTTTAAAAGTGCGTTTGATAGGAAATGTTATTCCAATTGAGTTCTCAAAGCAATTGTATTTCCCTGTGGTATCGGTAAAATTTGCATCGAACGTGTATTTCGAATCCACTTTTATTCGCGGCCTGATCAATTGGGTGGTTTGCTCAATATCGAACGTTTGAGCTTTAAGGTTTAAAGCAAAAAAAACAACGATCGCTATTCTTAAAATTTTAAAACTCACTCTTTAGATGGAATTTTACTTTAGGAAATTTTTCTTGGGCCATTTGTAATAGCCAAGCGCTTTCTGCTAAGAATACCGGCTTGTTCTCTTTATCGTAAGCAACATGCGATGAGCGATCGAGCATAAAATCATCTAAACTCTTTTTATCATCGCTGCTTATCCAAAGGGCTTTGTATAAATTCAATTGATCAAAACTGGCACTGGCGTTGTATTCGCTTTTTAAACGGTGTTGAATAACTTCAAATTGCAATGCTCCAACTGTTCCAACTACTTTTCTACCATCCGCTTTTTTGGTGAACAATTGCGCAACACCTTCGTCGGTTAACTGTTCTAATCCCTTTTGAAGTTGTTTTGTTTTCATTGGATCTAAATTGGTAACATAACGGAAAAGCTCTGGTGAAAAACTTGGAATTCCTTTGAAATGAAAATTCTTCCCTTCGGTTAATGTATCTCCAATTTTAAAATTACCCGCATCGT